>JAFWPT010000082.1 GCA_017509375.1 Bacteroidales bacterium
GCAAAACCGCAAACGTCGTGGCATCAATCATTTACGACGAACCGGTAATAGCTGTTGACACCCACGTTTTCCGGGTATCGCACCGGCTGGGCCTGTCCAGGGGCAAAACTCCTTTCGACGTAGAAAAGGACCTGGAGAAGAACATAAATGTAGAACACAGGGCAACCGCACATCACTGGCTTATACTGCACGGCCGGTACACTTGCACAGCCCGCGCCCCCAAGTGCGATAAGTGCGGCCTCACCCGCTGGTGCGCATATTTTTCAAAAAATGCCGAAAGTTAAGAACCTGCTGGCGGCCCTTCCCGAGCCCGAGTCCATAGATATCAATGCATTACGGGGTGCCCTGAAAGACGGCTCGGTGGAGTTGGTGTGCGTACTTGGGCCTACCGCATCCGGCAAAACCCGCTACGCAGTGGAACTGGCACGAGAACTTGGAAACGCAGAAATCATCTCCGCCGACTCCCGCCAGGTGTACCGCCGCATGGATATCGGCACCGGTAAAGACCTCGGAGAATACGGAGAGGTGCCGTACCACCTTATAGACATAGCGGAACCTGGAACCCAGTACAACGTGTACCGCTTCCAGCAAGACTTCCGCAAGGCCTACGATGACATACGCAGCCGCGGATGCGTCCCCATACTCTGCGGAGGCACCGGCCTGTATATCAGCGCCGTCACCGGAGCATACGATTTTCAGGACAGCAAGCCCCTGAGCGCAGTCCCCCAGGAGCCGTCGCCGACAGCCCCAAGGACCTTTTTCATTGGCACCCTGGTCTCCAGGGAAGTACGCAACGCCCGCATCGACGCACGCCTGGACGCCAGGCTTGAGGAGGGCATGACAGCTGAAATCCAGAGTCTTCTGGACGAAGGGGTTCCGGCCCCGGTACTCATAAGCTACGGACTTGAGTATAAATTCGTTACCCTGTATCTGACGGGTCAGGTTGACTATGCCTGGATGCGTGAGCACCTGGCCATAGCAATTCATCAGTTCGCAAAAAGGCAGATGACATGGTTCCGCGGCATGGAACGCTCAGGCGTGAAGATTCACTGGGTGGAGCCCGCCTGAAGAAACGGCCGCCCCAAGCAGTTACTCCGCCGGTCCCAGCAGAAACGCCCGTACCCGGTCTCCGAAAAGAATGGGATCGTTGTTGTTGTGCTTCTCCACAAGGGCGGCAGTACGCTCATGGTTGCCCATCAGGGTGTAATTCAAAGCAATACCCCCTCCGAGCAGGCCGGTAACCCAATACCCGCCCACGCAATTGGCCACAGTAAAAGCCAGCGCCGCCAGGTTCAAGCCTCCTGACAGCAATCCTTCGGAGACTTCCCCATTGTAGAAATGCCCGAGCGGCGGGAAGAACGACAGCACCATCGAACTAGCCGCATCCCGCTTACGGGGATGCGTAGCATACAAGTCCAGAAGGGCTTGCAGACGCGGGCTCGGACCGTCGTAACTGATATATCTGGCGGCAAACAGCTCCGATTTGTCGTACTCTCCCCCGTAGGCCAGCACCAGTGCGTGCAGCAGCAGAGCGTCGGCGCTCCCGTCGCCCACTTCGTCCACAAGAGCAGCGGCCTGGATGAAGTCTCCGTCCAGAAAATAGCAGAGCTCCTGCTGATACAGCACCGACGTGCGCTCTTCCGGCGTGAGGGCGAAAAGCCGCACTCGCGCCAGCGTCCCGGAGGCCTCACCGTAGCGCCCGAGCCGGCGGTAGCAGTCCGCCTTTGCAAGCAGCGCCTCGTTGGTGGATACGAGGTCGGCGCCGTCGTATATGATTCGCTCATAAGCGACGGCGAGGGTTTCCAGATCCTGCGCGCTACTTGAATACAGAGCGCAGAGGAATATGGATATCGTAAAGAATAGCCGTATCCTGAGCATTTTTAAGATCCTTGTTGTATATGCTTACGGAAACGTAACTTCCGTAAATATTGCCTATGTAGAGCGCCGCACAGAGAATGCCCGGCACTATGGTTTTCCAGTCTTTGATGCCGTCTTTGACCCAGTGCTCCGCCGTTATGCCGGCCATGATTCCGGTGAGCAGGAAGGCCTCCACCCCTTCCCCTACCCGGCCGGCGTAGATTTTACCGAGTCCCGGCACCACCGCAGAGGCAGCGGCGGCAAGCAGGGGGCTCTTGGCTTTCGTTTCAAAACGGAGTTCGTAGATCTCCTGCAGCTCCTGCTCCGGCTTAGTTAGGGCGAAGTCGGAATAAGCGAAGCCGGCGGAAGCTTTGCGGTAGGTCTCGGCGTCGCCTCGGAGCAGGGCAAGTCCGGCAAGCTGCATATTCCCAAGCTCCTTGTAGGCCCCGCCGTAGCCTTCCAGCAGCTGCGAAGGCGTCTCGAAATCACCCAGATAAGCGGAGACGGCATTGGCGTAGAAAAATGACTTCTCGGCGAAACCGCTGTCCCTCGGAACAGCACGAAACCCGGAAAGTGCCGGCTCAAGTTCTTTCAGTTGGTAATCCACCCACGCACGCAGGTAAGTAAGGGTATCGGAGGGGAAGTAAACGTTGCGGGAAAGCAAGGCCTTGGCGTCTTTCTTGAGACCGTTGTCCAGCAGGTACCCGGCAAAATCGAAATCCGCCGACACCCATACGTTTTGGGCGGATGCCCGGGAAGCCGCAGCAAGCGCCACGAGCAGGAAGACTGTATGCAAGAAGTTTCTCACCGTTCTCTCCTCCAAGGCGCGTAAGCTTCCGGTCCTTCTTGTATCTTGTTGATATCCGGATCGATATGTACATCGTAGGTGCCTATCTTAGAGTCCCGCAGGAGCCTGTCAGAGAGGGCGAAAACTGCCGGAACGAAACCTATGGTCCTCACCGCCGGGCGGAAAAACATATAGTTCGCCGGCTCATAAAAATCCCGGCCCGTAAGCTGGCGGCGGATATAGTAGCACTGCCGCTCGGCCCAATTGGCACCGGCCGGTGGCGTTTCCTTGATGATTTGCTTGCTGAAATCAGCCTGCCTGAGCTGAGCGCAAAGGGAAGAGTCCGCCTGGGCGTGAAGCGAAGCGCAGACGGTCAACAAAAAAGCAAAGAGTGCCAGCCTTTTCATTTGGCCGGCACATCCAGTTTCATCGGCTTGGCGCCGGAAGGTATCTGGAAGTCGAAGTTGGGGTCGTCCACATCTACTTTGACAGAAGAATACAAGGTGCGGACAATAGAAGAGTCGCGCTTGTCGCCATAGCTGATATCTGTCACCCGAAGCGGCAGTACAAATCTGCCAAACTGCTTGTAATCAGACAGATACTTTTCGCTAATCAACTTGCCGTCCTTCCCGGTATAAGCGCAATAAATGGGCAGGTAGTTCTCGTACACTATCTCCACGTCGGGAAGTTGAGGGTCGGCAGCCGTAAATGTCCTTTTGACGTAATCGTCCTCACGCGTAAGCGCTGAAGCCCTGTAGCCGAACTGGCCCAGGCCGAGGTCGTCGATATGCCCGTTGAGAAAAATCATCACCAATTCTGAATTGGAACTCATGGCAGGGTCGAAATGATTCATCACTTCATTATTGGCCGGAGTATAAAACTGGGCCTCTCCCTTGAGATTCGTGATGTGATAATACTCTACAGGGGTCCTGAATAATGTCACCAAGCGCCCATTGCTGGTGCAATAGACGCTTTTGGTGACAGTGCTTAATTTGCCTTGCGATACTGACTTGACTTCTACGTCGGCGGATACTTTTCGCTGTGCTCCGGCCGGGATAATGCAAGCAAGCAGCAGGCTAAGGCAAATAATTGGTTTTATTAAAGCCAAACGATAACCTTTCTGTTGCCGATGAACTTATTGATATATCCTTCGCCTACCTTGATGACATCCAGGAAGAGGAGGATTGTATCAACACTCCAGAGAATTCCCAAGCCGCCGCCGGTAAATGTGTAAACAGCCCACATCCAGGGAGCGGTACCCAGATAATGACGATGGATGCCAAGGCCGCCGAGAAGCCAGCTGAGAAGGAATGCTGTGGTTACATTGACCTCTTTCTGCTCGAAGGTAGGAAGAGCTGCCGCAGCGGGAGCTGATGTCTCGAGGACGAATACCTCAGTGGCGTTTGCGATTACATTGTCAATAGCGCTGTTGTCAACTTTGTAGTTGGCGGCACTTGCGGAAATGGCAACGGCCAGAACTGCAATGACTGTAAGAATTAATTTTTTCATAAAAATATTGAGTTAAAAAAGTTGTTTTCTATTTGGCAAAAATAAAGAAAATAATTTTAGGGAACAAATAATTGATTTGAAAATATTATGCAGACATAGCATCTTGCATACTAAGCTTTTATTACATATATTTGTGTTTTACATACAAACAGGAAGTACCCATAACTTATAATAACAACGCCATGCTCTTCGCTAGAAACAGCCACGCAGTTCCCGCCTTGCCCATATTGGCCGGACTCTTCTTACTGCTATCTGCTTGTACTACAGATGAGAACTATATCATAGATGATATTTCAGACATCGACCCCTCGATAACTCTGTTCGAGGACGGCGTAACCGTTCCTGTCGGAAGCACTAAAAAAATCAATCTGGGCACGCTTATCAACGATTTAGGGGAAGATGTCAACTCATTCATCCGCACAGGTGCGAACGGAGACTTGTCCCTGACCTACGACGGCACGGTTTCGCTCAATGACAGAATAGAAGAACTGAACCTTGCCGGAATGGCCAAAATCGACGGTGTAAGTTTTTCCAAAGACTTCAATTATCATATCGGCGACTTCAATACCGATCTCTTCACCTTCGGCGGTACCAGTTACGAGCTGAAATCTACTTTTGAAGGCGTTGACATCGTGGATATCAGCCTGAAAGATATCTCCGCCATAGCAAGAGGCCTTACTTTCCAGGCCGGCCTGGAGAAGTACAAGGACCTGCTGGAAGCAAACGAAGATCTCAACCTTGCGAGGAGAATAGGCGATGTCCTGTACCACGAAAAGGTTATGGACATCCAGGACATCAAGAACGATGCGGCAAAATTTCCCTCCGAGAACATTTCCATCACCAAAGAAACGCTTCCGGACAAGGACATACCCTATGTAAACGTACCCATCAAGGTAGAGCCCATCTCCCTGCACGAAGATGTAATAGCCATCAAGAACGTAAAAACCAGTCCCGCTGCCAAGTTGTGGGTGGACCTCACCCTGATAAATGTCTGCTTCACAGGGGGAGAAGTGATTCCCGACGTGAACCTGGATTTCACCGGCAAACTCCATATCAAGGGCGGCGACAATGTCAACATCAAGGACATGGTACTCAATGCCGGCAACGGCTGGAAGGCCAGCAAGGTTTTCACCGTGGAAGGCTTATCGAATAAAGACTTCGGTGACACATTCGAGCTGGACGACCACATTCCGGTCAGCGGTAAGCTGTACGCCAACAACATGGAGTCCACCAAGACAAGAATCAACTCCGCCAACGGTGACATTTACCTTGAAATCGCCCTGCGCTTCGGGGATTTTGCCATCCAGGACGCAGACATCTACATCAAGCCGCATTCGTTCGAGCTTCAAGACCAGGTAAATTTCGGGAACTACTCGGACATAGCGCTCCCGGAAGAGATTTCCGACGTGAAAAAAGTAATCCTGGACGAAACCCGCCCCCTTAAATTCAAGGTGACCCCGAAGAACTTCGACCGCATCAGGCAAAAGGATATAGATTATGCCTTCGCCATCAATTTCCCCCCGGCCTTTGAAGTGGAAGGCGCGGAAAACGGGAAACTGGAGTTCTCCGGCAAGGTAAACGACGGGCCCATAGAAAAAGAGATTGTGGTGAAATCCCTCACCCCAACTGTGAAAAACCACAAGATATCCCTCGATTCCGGCGTCACGGTTGACGGCCAGGTAACTATTAACAACTTGGTACTCAGCAGCGCGACCCTGCCCCAGAACTCCTCCGAAGACATTTCCTTCACCGTGGACATAGAAGGCAGCCCCGCTATCAAGGATTACATAATAGTACTCAACGATTTCGAAGATGAGGCCAAGATTGGTGACACGCTTGAGATGGATGTGGACGGCGTCGGCGATTTCGGCAGCTTCCACGTAGTGCCCGTGGGCAATCCCGCAATCACAATTAATCTTGACATCCCCGACATCAAGGGGCTCAAGTTCAAGCCCGGCAATGGCGGCGTGAAACTTAACCTGCCGGATATCATGGTATTCGACGCTGCAGGCATAGACCCGTCCCTTGGATTCAACGCCGCAGAAAACACCATTACCATCAAAGACCAGTTCCCCGGAACCATTACCCTGCCCATCAAGGAACTCTTCCTCAAGCCTATATCCAAGGGCGGCAAGTCGGTGGTGGAGACCAGCTACTCTGCCGAAGGAAGAATCTGCATTCCGGGCACCGAGATTTACCAAAGCGAGCTTAAAGAAAGCTTCGGGTCTTCCGTCGGACTGAAAGTGGACATCCCTAAAATCCAGGCCCGGTCCATCACGCTCGACGACAAGATTTCGTACGACATCAACCAGAAATTCAACCTGACAATCCAGAATCTCCCGAAAGAGATCAAGAGGATAGACGAGATTCTCCTGGACGACGTGTACGTGAGCATGGATGCGAGTTTCGATGGCGTCCCCATCTCTCCTACGGCACCAATTAGCGTGGACCTGATCCTCAAGATGCCCGATTTCATGGTGCCCAACAGCATCCCCATCAAGGGGCAGGTGCAAAACGGCAGGCTCAGCGCCACGCCCGTCAAAATTGAGAAACTGCACAGCATCGATCTCACGAATACCGACAAGATTGAAGGCGAAATAGTCATTTCCGGCACCTTGTCAGCAGAAGCCGCCAGCTTGGATTTGATGCAGCTTAAGCCCGACATCACCGCCAATTTCACCGCATCGCTCCAAAACAGCGAAGGCAAAATCGCCGTTTCCAAAGTGACCGGCGTCTTCTCATACGATATCAGCGAGAGCACTGTGATGAAACTGGAGGACATCCCCGACATGCTGAAAGACGACAGCAACAGCATCGATGTCGCGAACCCCCGCCTCGACCTTGGTATCAATACCAACATCGGAATCCCGATGCTGGCCTCCATCGAGCTGATACCTTACAAAAAAGGCCTGCCGCTCAACGACAACATCATAAAGCTCAACAACGTGAAGCTGCCATTTGCACCGGATCCCGGCAAGCCCGCCTCCAAGTCTTTCAGCCTGTGCAAGCTTGCGGCTTATGCAGCTCCCGGCGCCGAGTTTATCGAGGCCGACCTCACCGGCTTGCTGAAGCAGATTCCAGATTCATTAAAGATTAACATCAACGCGAATGTGGACGGAAACTCCACTTCCGTGCTCGAGCCGGCCGCAAAATACACCCTGGATGTAAATTACGGCATCAACGTGCCCCTAACGTTCGGCAAGGATTTCCGCTTCAGCACCCAGCTGGAACTCGACCTCAGCGGAGCCAGGGAAATTACCGCCCTCGGAGACTTCGGCATCAAGGGAAAAGTGCTCAACGACTCCCCTCTCAACCTCATGGTTGAAATGGAGCTTCTGGACGGCACAGGCACGGTGATTCCACAGAACAAGTCCAGCATAATCAACATAGAAGGCGCAAGCACCAGCGACATAGAGTTTTACCTGAGCCCTGCCGACAGAAGCAGAGAAATAAGCAAAGCAAGACTGAACATCATACTCACTGCAATTCCCAACAAGAGCCTGAATGAAAGCGACTGCCTGCAATTCCTCAACCTTGTTGCCGTCGCCCCGGAAGGAATTACGGTCAATTTTAAGTAACAACATTTCTGAGCCATGAAAAGAATACATATACTTCTTTTGTCTGCAGCTATATTGCTTGGCCTGAATGCCTCCGCCCAGTCTTTCAGGAGCGGATACTTCCTGGACAATTACGTGTACGGCTACCGGATCAATCCCGCACAGGTAAACGACAGAGGATTCCTCGGACTTGCCATAGGCAACATAGACTTGCAGAACAACAGCAACATCGGTATTTCTTCCCTGCTGTTTCCGGTAGAAAACGGCCTGGTTACCGGACTCAACAAGGCAGTAAGCGCCGAAAAGTTCCTCGGAGGCCTGAAGAACAACAACTTCATGTCTTTCGATGAAACTGTAAACCTGCTTGCCATAGGTATCTCCAACGGCAACACGATGCACACCATCGAGCTGAACGCCAGGGCTTTACTGGGCTTCAACCTGCCCAAATCCCTCTTCAAGATGGCAAAAAAGGGCGGCACAGGCACCTTCGACATAGGTGACATGTACGCAGATGCGTCCCTTCTCGGCGACGTGAGCTACGGTTTCTCCACCCATATAAACAAGTACTTCACGATAGGTGCCAGGGTGCATTTTCTCATAGGCGCAGTTAACGCAAACGTCAGTACCGCCAAGAGTACTCTGTCACTCAGCGAAAATGAAATCGGGATTTCTCCAAGCATAGAGCTGAAGGCATCCGGAATCGCCTCCGGGATTATCGGCAGTATGATATCGGCGGAGGACGAGTTTGACATCCGGAACCTGAGTATTGTTTCCGCTATCGGAGGATACGGGGCGGCGCTCGACCTGGGCTTTGAGTACAAGTCAGACTTCGGTCTGGAAGCCATGTTGTCCGTAACCGATTTCGGCGCGATTTCCTGGTCCAACGGATACTCAGCTTCGGCCTCCGGAAACTATACTTACAGCGGGGGTACGATAGGATTTGAAGGCAATACCATTACCACCGACCTGGAGGACATCGGGGATGCCATATCGAACAGCGTCCACTTTACCAGCGGGCCCGCGGAGCGCAGCATGAGCATACTGCCGTTCAACGCTGCCGCCGGCCTGCGTTATCACATGCCGTTCTACAACGGTCTTTCAGTGGGGGCTCTCGCCACCTACCATAGCGCAAAATATTTCTCCTGGTACGATGCAAGGGGCGGTATTACCTTCACCCCGGCCCGCATAATCAGTCTCAGCGGAAATGCCGGCTACAGCAGCTTCGGCCCCGTCTGGGGTGCAGGTATCGACATACACCTCGGCTTCCTCAACCTGCTCGCAGGTATCGACAGTTTCATAGGGAAACTCGGCAAGATTGCCACGGTCCCGGTGCCCGTGGGAAGTTTCGTGGAGAATGCACACGTAGGTATATCTATTACTTTCTAATCTAGCTTGAAATGTTGAAAAATCTTGGAAACAACGTCTTTTACATCGGTTGCGACGACACCGACATCGATTTATTCGAAAGCCAATACACCGTTCCCGAAGGGGTATCCTACAATTCATACCTCATCCTGGACGAAAAAATAGCCGTTCTGGACACCTGCGACGGGCGCAAGGGCGACGAGTGGAAAGCCCGGCTGGAAGAGGCCCTGGGAGGACGGCAGCCGGATTATCTGGTGGTTCACCACATGGAACCGGATCACTCCGCCCTGGCCACCTGGGCACTGGAGCGCTTCCCCGGCATTACCCTTGTAGCCAGCGCGCAAGCCCTCCGTATGCTGCCCCAGTTCTTCCCGGGTGCCGCACTGGAAGGCCGGACGCTCACGGTAAAAGAAGGGGACACCCTCGAACTCGGCGCCCATTGTCTCAAGTTCATAGCGGCCCCTATGGTCCATTGGCCCGAGGTGATGATGTCGTTCGACTTGCACGACGGCGTACTGTACAGCGCCGACGGCTTCGGTAAATTCGGAGCTCTCTGCAATTGCGGTTTCTACGGACGTGACGACGAAGACTGGACCTGCGAAGCCCGCCGCTACTATTTCAATATCGTAGGTAAATACGGTGCTCAGGTGCAGGCGTTGCTCGCCAAAGCCTCCGCATTGGACATAAAGGCCATACGGCCCCTCCACGGCCCCATACTGGAAGACAAGCTGGAGGACTACATCAAGCTGTACGACACTTGGAGCCGTTACGCACCGGAGACCGAGGGCATCTTCATAGCCTGCGCTTCCATACACGGAGGCACGCTTGCAGCCGCCCGCCGCCTGGCAGGCATACTGGAGAGCAAAGAAGCCCCCAAAGTGGTGCTGAGCGACCTTTGCAGGAGCGATATGGCTGAAAATGTTGAGGATGCATTCCGCTATTCCCGTATGGTAGTGGCAGCTTCATCCTACGATGCCGGCTTGTTCACGCCGATGTACGACTTCCTGCACCGCCTGCAGCGTGAACCTTTACTATAGCTTAGCGCTGGTCTTGGACGAGTGATGTGTAGCATAGGTGGGAGACTGTGAAGCAGGGAC
>JAFWPT010000083.1 GCA_017509375.1 Bacteroidales bacterium
CGCATTCCGCTCCAGAACGGCAGAAAAGTGGCAATCCGGGAGCGAATCACCGCATTCCGCTCCCGAAACAGCGGAAAAGCGGCAATCCAGGAGCGAATCACCGCATTCCGCTCCCGAATAATGAGTCTATTGCCACGAGACGGACGAGAGACCTCCTTCATTGGTTTCATGGCTGGATATTTCGAAATCTTCTCTCGTATGAAGCCACGAAACGGACGTAATCCTTCCGTCATCCGTCTCGTGGCAGAACGTTGCTTTCACCGTGCAGGAGCGGATCGGCCGCGGTATAAGGTATGACTTCTGCTATTACCTCAGGAACATGCAGGATATGTCTTCGGCACGCGAAGGGGGCTGTCCGAACCGAACCAACTGTTGCTAACAATCGGGCGAAATCTCAAAAATCCGGCTCGGGAACGAGTTAAGTAAGTAAACGATATGACCCCCACGCGCGACATAGAGAATCAGGTAGCCTATGCCATGGAGAAAGGAGAGGAGAAGGGCATAGAAAAGGGAATGGATGAGGGAATGAAAAAGGGAGAGGAGAAAAATAACCGTGACGTAGCCAGGAAATTGAAGGGTATGGGAGTGTCGATGGATATAATAACAGCAGCCACAGGCCTGTCAAAGGAAGTTGTGGCATCTCTCTGAAGAATGGATCTGTCCGGATCTCGCACTTAACGACTCTCCCGACCAGAGCAGACAGAAATATCCATCGATCCGGGCGCTGAAGGCTGGAACTGATTCTTTTCGAAAGATTCGCAAAAAAAAGAAAGAATAGTGCTACTTCGAAATCACACTATTATATTTCTTCACCCACGAACAGCAGTCCAAGGTCTTCAATCAAGGCGAGTACTTCGTCGGCCTTTGCAAAATTGGCAGTAATTGTATTCAACATAGCAGTATCATTTTTAAACAACACTGCAAAGATACTGCGCCGTTTTGACAACTCTTGACAATTTTAAAATATTTGACGCAGCGGCATGTACTTCCCTTTCCTGACAGAAACTTTCCGGTCTCTCAGCCAGCAAGCATATTGTCGGCAAGGCGGTGAGCCATTTCATCAGTCATCGGCTGATGAAAGGTAATATAGTACATATATGCTGACTTGATAGCGGCATAAGGCAGGTATTCCTTTATAATCCGGCCCAATTCCTGAGCTTGAATACCGTAGTACGCGCAGGCGAAGATGATCCAGTGCCGCTGCATCTGCTCCGGAGTGAGATGAAACAAGTTGTCTGTCCTTTTGGGGTCAGCAATTTGGGATATACGCCAGCACAGGCTCAGGTCCCACTCCGGTGCGCCATAAGCAAACTGGCCTATGTCAATCCACAAATCCCGCTTGCCATCAGTGATGATATTGCCAATCTGCATATCTCCGTGCAAGCAAGTTGGAGTATCTGGGATTCGCTCCAGAATAGGCTCCACTCTCTCTTTCAGGAAGACGGGCACCACTCCATCGCGGGCGTAGAACTCCTGCATACGGTATTTCATTGAAGGGATACGCGAAGTATCCGCCGGCTTAGCGTGCAGAGCCTTGCAGGCCTTTGCAAAGCGGAGTGAAATTTCTTGCATACGCTCCGGCTCCTCAGAAATGATACGGCAGAAAGAGCGTTTTCCCTCGATCAGCTCGTATTCCGTACCGACCCGCTCACCGTCGGTAATGAGCCTGTAGGGACGCGGAGTGGGCACTCCGCAGTCAAAGGCAGCTTGCGCCGTCTTGAATTCTTCTACTGCAAGTTGTACATCGAAGCCGGGGTTGAAGAGTTTGGCCAGTCGCCTTTCGCTCTTGTGGGCGTAAGCTACTCCCTGGCCGCCTTCTCCGCTGTAGACATATTGTCCCAGGTCGACAGTTTCATAGTGATTCATCGTAAATACTTGGTTTTTAGAACGGTTTCTTGGGGAGGGCCGCAACGAAGTCTTTGAGGTAGAAGGGTTCGAAGTAGGCGGTATCCCGGAAATTGCGGGCGTTCCATTCGCGGAGGGCAGGTTGGAGCATGGAGTCGGCGCGCGGACATTCCTGCCGGAACCAGCGGCCTTCGCCGCCGAGCAGCGCTTCGCATTTCTGCGCCCCGTCGCCGATGAACAGAATCCCCTCGCCGGAAGCCGCCGCTGCACCCGAAAGATTAGCACCGGCACCAGAAAAGTCAGCACCGGCAACGGAAAGCTCAGCACCGGCACCAGAAAAAACAGAACCGGCACCCGAAAGCTCAGCACCGGCGCCCGAAACTCCGGCCCGCGCTGCTTCAGCAGCTGCGGGCAGCCCAATGGACGCCATTCCTTCGACCACCCTCGGAGCCACCTCAGTAAGTCTCTCTCCCTCAACCGAATACACCGCAGAATATACCTCCATCCTGCGGGCGTCAATCATAGGGACAATGTACTTGCATCCCTCCGGCAAACCCTCTGAAATTGCTTGTGCTGCGAGCACGTCCAGGGTATTGACCGCCAGCAGCGGAATCCCGCCGCCGAAGCACAACCCTTTGGCCGTGGAAGAGCCAACTCTCAGGCCGGTATAAGAGCCGGGGCCCATACTCAGGCACACCGCATCGCAGTCGCTAACCTTAAGTCCCCTTTCGTCCAGCAGTTCCTTCACGAAGACTGCCGTCATCGCCGCATGGGCGCGCGGCTCGGAACTGAAACGGCTGGCGGAAACCGGTCCGCCCTCCACAAGAGCAGCGGAACACAGGGACGTGGAAGTCTCTATCAGGATAATTACAGGACGCATGTAGCTGTAGTTGGGGTTATATATTGGGAGAGGAAGAGTTTCAAGGAAGGGAGCAGGGCGCCGGAGAAATCCCTCAGCAAAGGATATACTTTCAGGTCCTGCAGCTTTTCGGGGGCTACTATGGTCCAGCTGGCGTTCAATCCCTCGAAAGCGGAAATCAGCAGGCCCAGC
>JAFWPT010000084.1 GCA_017509375.1 Bacteroidales bacterium
GAACAATTGTTGGGACCCCTAGCTTCAGTGAGACATTTGGGAATATGCAGTATGAGATTTCTTCTGGCAATGTTGAACTTCTTGTTTATCGGGGCTTCTATTTCAACGGTGCGAAATTTACGTCTGCCGATCAATTGAAAGAAGGAGATGTTGTTACCGTTTATGGTAAACTTAAGAAATATGTGAACGGTAGCAATGAAATGACCGCGGAGATTGATCAAGACAATATTCTTGTTGAGCTTAATGGAACTAAGCATATGATTGCTCCGACCGTTACTGCGGAAGTGAACAACGATGCTAAAACCATTAAAGTCACTTGGAATGTTGTCGATGGTGCTTCGAGCTATGATGTTACATGCGGTACGCTGTCCCAGACAGGGCTTACTGCAACTACCTATACATTCACGGTGACAGAGAATGGCACATACGATATCACGGTGTCTGCAAAGGCCGATGGATTGGATACTGTCTCTGGTACTGCGGTTGCTATCGTTGGATCTGCAGATTGGGCTACGATATATACCAGCAATGTTACATTAACTACCGAGGGGGGAACAAGCGCATCTGCGGCTAAAGTTGTTATCGACTCTAAAGAATATGATGCAATTAAGGCTGGAACCGGTAAAGTTGCCGGTGCCGTTAAAGTCACGGTGCCAGAGGGGAAGACTCACCTCCATATTCATGCTGCTGGTTGGAATGGCGAAAATGTTGCATTGAGTATTTCTGGTGCAACTGTTACGCCGTCTTCTTTGACTTTGACCGCGGATTCTGGTGTGGCTAATAATTCTCCGTTCACTTTGGTTGGAGATGCCTCCTCATACTACTTTGATTTGGAATTTTCGGAGACAGACGCTCCAACCACTCTTACTTTTACGGCGACGAGTGGTAAACGATTTGTGATTTGGGGCGTTAACGCCGAGTGAAACGGATCCGGAGGCGGAACCTCCGGGGGTGGAAACACCACATGGTGGGAGCTGCCGGCCGAGGTGACCGGCAGCAACCTCACCTCCGGGACTTTCTATGATGGAAGCAACCGGAATTATTCATACCTGTACGACAAGAGCAAGTACACGTCGTTGTGGATTGCATATCCGCTCGATAAGTCAACGTGCACTGGGTCGAACAAGTATAGCGGTACTTGGAAGTCAACGCCTGGATTCTCCCCCGACGAACAGATTGATGTCTGGTCCGGCAGTTATGGTGTGGACTATGGTGAAGGCGATCTCTATGCCCGAGGCCACCAGATTCCTGATGCGGATCGGCAGTACAATGAAACGATGCTGAAGCAGACCTACTATGCCATCAATAGTACGCCGCAGATTCAGTATGGATTTAATGGTGGTATCTGGAATAGCCTGGAAGGGTCAGTCAGGAACCTGGCTGTCAATAAAGACGAGACAATCTATATCGTGACCGGAGCGGCTTTCCAGAAGGGAAATGAATCGAAGGAAATCACTTGGATTCAGCCGGCTCACGATTCCAAGGCTTGCCCTGTGCCCAATTACTACTGGAAGGCGATTCTGCGGGTTAAGTATAACGCAAGCGGCGAGGTCTCATCGGCTCAGACTGTTGGATTCTGGTTCGAGCACAAGTCCTACAGCAACTCGAGTTTCTCTAATTACGGAGTAACGGTCAACGATATCGAATCTTGGACAGGTTTTGATCTCTTCGCCAAACTTCCGGACGATATAGAGGAATCCGCGGAAAACAATTCCAACTGGAACACACTCAACAACTTTTGATTAAGAATAAGGGGCTTCGACAACGAAGCCCCTTTCTTTTATATACACGCTACGCGTACGTGCGCACGAGAGTATTTATGGCGCGGACCTGGGCGGTTGTGCGGAATTCGGCTTTCAGCGAACGCGAGCGGGAGGGAAGGGGCGTGCCCGCAGGGATGACGGCGTCTGTTTGA
>JAFWPT010000085.1 GCA_017509375.1 Bacteroidales bacterium
ATCTTTGAACAAGGCAGTCTGCTCGGCATTTACGAAGCCTGAATAGCGCTTGTCGTTTAGCAGCTTGTTGTTAACGAAAGTGGCCATTTCGTGGGGCGACATCGTAGCCGGCTTGCGGGTACGTCCAGCCATACGGAAAATGGTATTCAGGTAAGAACGTTCTATACCATAGCGCGCAGACATTTCCTTGGCGGTCAACTGCTCGGTGGCCATTTCATAAGTTATCCGGGGAATCCCGGCTGATACAAGCTCATCATGCCGGTCGGGCTTGTCCTCCACTGCTATGGTGTCCGTCCTCCCGGCGACAAGGACAGTATCTGCAACTGAATGGGGCGGCAAACTGCTATCCACTTTAGCTTCAGCGATATAGGAAGTATCGGCGACAGCAGTCCCGACGGAAGGTGTTTCCGGCTGCATTTCTACTTTGGGGGCGGAGCGCACCGGTGCCGGAGCCGGAACGGTAAACTTGGCTGCCAAGGCTTTTACATCAAATCCATCCGGAATCAAGCCCTCTCGCGAAAGATCCTCGGCAAGATCCTGTATTTCATTGATACTCAGCCTCTCGTTACGTTCGGGATGGGTATATGAATAATAGACAATACGTACCAGTTCCTCCGTAATCAATGGAGACATCTGTGCGAACTGCCCTGCCATCTCTGCTGCAGTATAGCTCTTCTTCGTGAAACCGGGATAGCTCATGCATGACTCCACCATAGGATCCCTCTGGAGCGTATCCAGAATACCCGGAATCGCGTCTTCCTCTTCTGTATCATACATCAGGACCATGGGATTCTGCGGCGGGAAATGCTTGGCTATTTCAGTCTCCCAGATAGCTGAGAAAGAAATCTCAGTCCGCTTCTGGAGCAGGAAGGCAGCTACGAAAATGCCGACGAAGAGCACCGAAAGCACTATCCTGTAGCGAACCTCGAACCGGGCCAGTTTCTTGAACGGAATCCTCGGAATCTTCTTTTCCGTCTTCACAATGGCCTTGTCGAAAATAAGAATCAACGCCGGCAGCACTGTAAAATTGCAGATAAAGCTGCACAAAACTCCCTTCGAGAGCACCACGCCCATATCGACGCCCAGTTTCAAGTGCATGAACATGAGCATCAGCAGACTGGCGATAGTAGTAACGGCGCTGCTCAACACAGACGGCGCAGCCCTCCCCAGAGCCACTTCCATGGCTTTTGGATTATTCCCCGGAAAATGCAGCTTTTCCTGGCGATAGCGGTTCATGATAATGATGGAATAGTCCATAGACAATATCATCTGCAACACCGCTACCATAGTATTGGTAAGGTAAGATACGCTTCCAAGCAGAATATTGCTGCCCATGTTGATTGCCACTGCCAGCAGGGTCGTAAACAAGAACAGCAGTACCTCCACAAAGGAAGAACACATTACGAAAAGCACCAGGAAAACCAGCAGAGCGCCGGAAATCAGCATCGGTATGATGTCTGCCGGCATATTTTTGTCCAGGTCCACTTCTACCACTGCATTCCCGCCGTAGTGTTGAGTTATATCTTTCCGGCGGGCCTGGTAATCGCAGTCTTTAGTAAGCAGGAACTGGTATAAAGTATAATTGCCGCTGTCCTTGACGGACATACAGACAAGCCCACCTGTCAATTCGGTGAGCGTTTTTTCCTCCGCCTCCTTGTCCTCTACATCCTCGAGCATGACGCTGAGCATGCTCATCTGGCCCCGCATACCGGGAAAATCTTCTTCCAATTGATTAAGACCGATTTTCATGGGAGAATCATCGGGAAGGAAGAAGGTAATCTCCAGGATAACATTGAGCTTTGGTATCATCAAAGCGCACAACACCGCCAACGCAGTCATGGCTGCCAGCAGGATATTGCGTCGTTTGACGAGAAAGCCCATTAAGTTCATAGCCTGCAAAGATACGAATAATACTGCTAATTTGGAATTTCCAGGCAATAGTTTTATCTTGCAAAAAATACTGACGTATGAAAAGCATCGCAGCTCTCACAATGGTTCGGAACGGGGAGTTCTACCTAAGCAGATGGGTGGGCTACTACGGAGACCTGCTGGGTAAAGAAAATCTGTACATATACTTCGACGGAACCGACCAGACTGTCCCGGATTTTGCGAAAGGCTGCAATACTGAAATCCTGCCGCGCACGGCGGGAAATGTCCGCGAGGCCGACAAGGGACGAATCAAGATTCTCTCGGACAAAGCGGCCGGTTTATTCAAGCGATACGATTATGTAATAGGGACCGATGTGGATGAATTCCTGGTTCCGGATCCTAAGCTGGGTGTTAGCCTGCCCGAGTTCCTTTCATCGCTGGACAGCGCCGGCAGGACCTCTTTCTCCGGACTTGGCTGCGATGTAATACAGCATCTGAAATATGAGCAGGCTCTTGACCGCAGCAAAGCTTTGCTGCAGCAGCGTTCCTTTGCCTGCCTTTCAACCCGCTACACCAAAACCAGCGTACTCTGCAAGCCGGTGCCCTGGGGAAGCGGTTTCCACCGCACGAAGAGCGGTGACTTCCACATAGTTCCAGACCTGTACCTTTTTCACTTCGGCTGCGCGGATGTTCCGGATAACGAGTTGAAGCTAATGGACAAAGATCTTGCCCAAAGGGGCTGGGGCCGGCACCTCAACAAACGTATGAGACTAATCCGCACGGCAGCGGAGCTCCCGGTAAGCGACTGGGACAAATGGACCGGGAAGGCCCGGCTGCTGCAAAGCTGGATACGCCGCCCTTTCACATGGAACAAGCCGGCAATGCTGAACCTCAAGGTACTGGTACGCATCCCGGAGCGTTTCCGGGATTTGGTATAAAACAAAGAACCGACTGAAAATCAGCCGGTTCTTTGTTTAGTTCGAGTCGAACTAAAATCTGTCTTCGGAAGAAACGGTGAGTTTCTTACGGCCATGACGGCGGCGTGCCGCAAGGACGCGACGTCCGTTGGGAGTGCTCATGCGCTCACGGAATCCGTGCTTGTTGACTCTCTTGCGGTTGGAGGGTTGGAATGTACGTTTCATTATCTAATATTTTTGATTACTCAGATTTGGGAGGACAAAGGTAATCTTTTCCAATTTCAATTACAAATTTTTCTTTAAAATATTCATCTTTCAGCCAATCTTCTATGCTCCAGACCCTCACCCGGCCGGGTGCGACACCGCATTTCCGCCCCAATTCCGCTATCTCGGCGAGCACATCTCCCCCCTTCAAGCACAATATGCTCCTCCGGAAGCGGCCTGCCACCCAGGGATAAAGTTTGTCCAAGCTCGCGACTGCACGGGTCACAACCCAGTCGAAACTCCCGGGAAGGTCCTCCACTCTTGAGTTCACGCATTCCACGTTCTTCAGACCCATTCCATCGGCAACCGCCCGGGCCACTTTAAGTTTCTTGCCTACGGAATCACATAAAGTAAAAGCGGCTTCGGGATATTCGAAGGCAAGCGGAATGCCAGGGAATCCTCCCCCGGTGCCCAGATCCAGCACTTTGGCTCCTTCCATCACCTGCGCGGGGTAATGCAGCCCAAGGTAGCGGGCAATCGCAAGCGAATGCAGTATATGGTGCCCGTAAAGATTGTCTATGTCTTTACGGGACACCACGTTGATCTTGGTATTCCATTCCCGGTAAAGCTCCAGAGCGGGAGCGAAATCAGCCTCGGTGCTTCTCATTCGGCTTCCAGCATGATGACGGCACTCTGATACGGCTTCTTGAGATCCATATTGAGTCCGAAATTCATAAGATAATCACCGCCGAAGCTCTTTCCGTCGCCCCAATACGAGCTGCGGGTACCGCCTGAAACAGGCTCCGGGCATAGCTCCTTCAACTTATACCGTGTCCCCGGCATAAGCCCGTCCAGGCGGAACTGCGGTACTACGCTGCGGTTCCGGTAGTCCAGGCAAAAAGCGAAGAAAACCGCCTTTCTCTGGTCTTTGCTGACATACATCAAGGCATAATAACCTCCCTCATAAGGCGAGGAGATGCGGTAAAGGTCCCCGTCAAAAACTATGTCGCGGTATTGCTTGTACGTTGCCAGATACTCGCGGACGTACTGCTTTTCGCCGTCATTGAGGAGTTTAGGCTGAATCTCCATGCCCAGGCGCGCAGTTGCGGCCATATCGCAGCGGAACTTAAGGGGGATGACCCTGGCAGTCTGATGGTTGGGAACGGCCGAAATATGGGAGCCGAATATCTGCATGGGATAGATGAAACTGCCGCCGTACTGCATGTATGCCCGGCAGTGGGCGTCCGTATTGTCGCTGG
>JAFWPT010000086.1 GCA_017509375.1 Bacteroidales bacterium
AGTTCGCTTCCCGCTTCCCGGTAAAGCCGCCGGAGGGTCTTAGGCTGCGGGGCGTAGGGCTCAACTGCGGGTTCTACTCCACCGAGACCGACGATCAGCTCAACGAGATACTGCTGCCCCCGAACAGGCTGGAGGAGCAGCGTCCGCTGCTGTTCATCCGCTCAAACATCACTGCCGACTTCCCTCCCTGCTTCATTATGACCTCCACGGGGGATTTTCTGGTAAACGAGCCGCAGTACATCATCCCCGTGCTGGAGGAAAAGGGTGTACGGTATGTCTGCAAGGTCTACGGCGATGAAGAGGTCAAGCCGCCCCACGTTTTCCACTGCGATCAAAGGAGCAGCATCGGCAGGCAGGCTAATGATGATGAGGAGGGGTTCTTTAAGGGGTTATTGGGCGCATGGGAGTGACATTTCCAAAAGCACGCCGGAAGCGTTTGGCTCTTTTAAAGCAGTAAATACACAGTGCCCGGAGCATTTCTGCCTCGGGCACTGTTTTTTGCCCGGACGATGTCATCCGCGAGATCGCCTCCTCCGACCTCTCCCGCTCCGGCTGGTGCCCCGGCTCGCAGGCCGAGCCGCACGACGTCCCGCTCGGCGAGCTCGCCGCAGGGATGCACCGTTTCACCATCTCGATCCCCGGGGCGCAGCCCATCGAAGGGGACAAGATGAACCATTGGCTCGTATCCGCCTACCTGGTGTGGGAGGAATAGTTTTTGCAAACCTATGCACGATATGAAAAACCCCATGCAATACGTCGAACCGGCGCTCCGCGTCCTGGACATCCGGTTCGAACAGGCTCTGCTCCAGACGTCCGGGTGGGACAGGGCCGATGACGGCTATGACCCGGGCATCGACCTTGGAGACCTGGACTAGCGCTATGAAGAAGATGTTTTGGATGGCTTCCGTTGCAGCCATGGCCCTGTTCGGATGCCAGAAACACACCGAGGTCCTCGCAGGCGCCCTGGAATTCACCTCCGCGAATCCCGCGACCCGCACCGGCTGGACCGGCGGAACGATCGAATGGACGGCCGGCGACGCCATCAGCATGGCCTATACCGTCAGCGATGACTGGATGGGGCTGTACGCGTCCAATCCCCTGTCGGAGGGCGGTCCGACGGCGCATTTCGTCGTGCCGGGGAACTTCGACCCCGCGCCCGTCGGCGCCTGGCACTTCTATGCGGTCCATCCGGCCGTCAGCGGGTCGGAGGCCTTCGACGCCCCGGACGTCTACACGACCATCCCCGAGATTCAGAAGCCGACCGCGGACTCCTACGATCCGGCGGCGGACCTTCTCGCCGGCGACTCCGTCGATGATTGGCGGAGCCTCCCCGCCGATCCGGTTCCCCTCAAATGGACCCGCCTGACGGCCCACGCCGACATCACCCTCAAGAACCTGGGACTCGAATCCGGCGAGACGGTGCAGAGCGTCGTCTTGCAGGGCCAGAACGGGGCCGAACTGACGGGCGATGTCATCGTCGACCTGGCCAATCCGCTCGACTTCGCGACCGCCGGCGTCCCCCGCGTGACCGTCCTGGCGGACCACCTTTCCGCCGATGCCTCCGGCAACCTGGAGTTCTGGGTGAGCGTGTTCCCGGTGGAGCTGACCGAGCTCACGGTCACGGTCACCACCGACAAGGCCACCTACCGGAAAGTCTTCTCCAATATCTCCAAGACCTTCTCCCGGAACGCACGCAACGTGTTGGGCATCAGTATGCAGGGCGCCGTGAAAACCCCGACTGCCCCGGTCGGCGAATATTACGTGAAGGTCACCAGCGCTCCGACGGACTGGACGGGAGACTATCTGATCGTGTATGAGGCGGACAAGTTGGTGCTGGACAGCGACGGGGATGCGAGAACGCACGCCTCAGTCACCATCACGGACAGGAAGATTCCTTACGAGAGTGCCAAGGCCTATAACATCCGCATCGAGCCGTCCGGTTCGGGTTATTCGATGAAGATGGGCGACAAGTATTATGGATTGAATTCCAGCAGCAACGCCCTGAACCAGAGCACAGCCGACCCTACGGACAATTACCGCTGGACCTTCCGGACGACCAATGGAGTCATCCGCGCCTACAATGTCGAGTACCCCACCCGCTTCCTGCAATTCAACGCCAGTTCCAAGCAGTTCCGGTGCTATACCAGCGCGCAAAAGGATGTCACATTCTTCAAGCTGGACGGCACGGCGTCCGGCGGCGGCAGCGGCACGGATCCGACGCCGGTGGAGCCGACGGTGACTACGGGCGCGGCGTCCAATGTCACGCAAAGTGAGGCCACGCTGAATGCGAGTTACGCAAGAATCCCCTCCACGGCGTCTCCACAGAATGTAGGGTTCTACGTCGGCACGTCTTCCAGCGACATGCAATTTGTCGGTAATGTCTCTATTTCCGGAGAATCCGGTATGTATAGCATTCAGCTCACGGAACTGACCCCGAGCCAAAAGTACTACTACTACGCGACCATGTCCGTCTGGAATCCGGAGACAAACAGCTACCAGACAATCACCGGTGAAACAAAGGAGTTTATTACCAAATCCTCTGGAACCGTCACCTCGGATCTGGATTGGGCGGAACTTCCCGCTCTTAACTATACCCATTTTACTTCAGGAGGAGACTATTATATCGACAACAACCATTACTCCCTCTATCAGGATGGTTCTCTCTACATAACCCATCATTGGACCGACGTAGCATCTGGAGATGGACACTATCGTCGCAACTACACCACTTGCTGGAGCAGTGAATACAAGTGCCCGCTTTGGGTAAGCGCACCGCTCCATTCCAGTTATAACGGTAATGCAAAACGAAGCGACAACTACAAAGCTGACCCTGATATTCCTTCTTCCGTCCAATATTCCGCTTCTTCTTCAGGCAATAGCGCCTATACGAGAGGACATATGTTGGCTTCCAACCAGCGCCTTCTTAAGCAAAGCGTAAACAACCAGGTCTTCTACTACACGAACATCGCCCCCCAGGCCGGCTTCATGAATGGTCAGGGAACCGGCTGGAACAACCTGGAAGATTATATCATGGGAGAGAAAGGAAGCGGAGGTTTCAACTGTGCAGATACACTTTACGTGGTCATCGGAAACTACTTCGAGACCTACACCGACGGTAACGGTTTGAAGGCGACCAAGCAAAGAGACACTTTCATGGGCTC
>JAFWPT010000087.1 GCA_017509375.1 Bacteroidales bacterium
ATGAGGCGTCCATGTTCTGGGGACAGTACAACCGTCCTTACAACAACCTTCCCAAGTGGCATCTGGGCAACTACTGGACCGAGGACAATCCCAATGCCTTCCTGCCCCGTTACACTGGTTACTACGCCCCGTTCTACAAAGGTACCAACAACGCCAGCACACGTTACCTCCAGAGCGTCGCATATTGCCGTCTGAAGAACGTCCAGCTGGGTTACAGGCTTCCCAAGAACTGGGTTGAGTCTGTCGGAATGAAAGGTGTGAGCGTCTACTTCTCCGGTGAGAACCTCTTCACCTGGTCTCCTCTCTACAAGCTCACCAAGGACATCAACGTCTCCAATATCGGCAAGTCTGACGTCGACCTCAGCGACAGCAGAGGTGATGCCTACAACTATCCTATGTTGAAGACCTACACCTTCGGTATCAACTTAACCTTCTAAAATGCCTGCATTATGAAAAAGATATTTACTTATTTTACTTTGGCATTGGCAGTCGGCGCGTTTTCAGTATCCTGCGATTTTAACGAGGATCCAAAGTCATCCGCTTCCGTGGATATGATGTTCTCGTCCGAGGGAGGACTGCAGACCTATATGTACGGGTTCTACGAGAATCTGCCGAGCAGAACCGGTGTCTATGCCCTCGACTCGACAACGGACTACGGTCCGAAGAACTCGGTGGGTGGTATGGAGGTCGGAGCCTACACCGTCACCTCATCCACCAGCTGGTCCTGGTCCGCTTTAAGGAACATCAACTTCTTCCTTGAGAAGAATGTTGACGAGAATGTCCCCCAAAAGACGCGTGACAACTACAACGGCATCGCCCGTCTGTTCCGCGCTTATTTCTATTTCGACAAACTTGTCACATACGGCCCTGTCCCGTGGATTGACTGGGTCTTCAACTCGCCTGAGGATGAGCGCCTTATGAACACGCAGGACACCCGTGACGTCATAATCGGGCATATAATCGAGGACCTCGACTTCGCTTTCAACAACATCACCGAAGGCAAGGCGACCTTGAATTCCTCTCTGGTGAACAAGTGGACGGCTATGGCCCTCAAGTCCAGGATCTGCCTCTTCGAGGCGGCCTGGCGTAAGTACCATGCCAACGACCAGCTTGATATCGCCCGGACCGGCTGCACCCAGTTCAGCGCCAACGACCTCTTCAATCTTGCGGCTGACGCCGCCAAGAAGGTTATGGATTCTGGTGTCTACAGCATTTACACCGGCACCAAGTACGCCAACGGCCGCGGCGCTTACCGTCAGCTTTTCATCGCTGACAACGCTGTCACCCAGGAGGTTATGCTCGCAATAGTGGCTGACGAGACCCTCTGCATCGGTGAGCAGAACTGGTGGTACAATTCCTCGACCTACGGCCCTCACCTTGGTATGTCCAGAAAGTTCGCGAAGAGCTATCTGAACATCGACGGTACCCCGTACAACGAGAAGCACGAGGATGGCACTTACAAGACCTTCGTGGAGGAGACCACCGGTAGGGACACCCGTCTGAATGAGA
Organism: Bacteroidales bacterium; assembly: GCA_017509375.1. Next base: position 1,510 of record JAFWPT010000087.1, read on the forward strand.
CTATCCGCGCCAATGACTATACCCGCAAGAACCCCCTCGGTGCTTATGTGTCCACTGCCGCCAATTTCACCGGTCACACCCTGAGTGGCTACCAGGTCACGAAGTGGGTCATTGACGACGAGCTTTATGACGACCACAGCTCAAACGGCAACGACGAGCCTCTGATCCGCTACGCCGAGATGCTGCTCAACTACGCTGAGGCGAAGGCTGAGCTGGGAACCCTCTCCGACGCTGAGTGGGCCCAGACAATCGGTACTCTCCGCGCGAGGGCCGGAATCACTGGTGGAACTCCCCAGACAGGAACTCTTACCTCAAAGCCTACCCAGACCGAGCCTTACATCGCCAGCTATTATCCCGGCGTGACCGATCCGGTTCTCCTTGAGATCCGCCGTGAGAGGGCCATTGAGCTTGCCTACGAGGGTCTGCGTATGACCGACCTCAAGCGTTGGGCCTGCTGCAACCTCTGGGTCGACGATCCTTGGGAGGGTATCTTTGTTCCTGCCATGGACGAGCCTCTGGATATCAATGGGGACGGATCCAACGATGTGTACTTCACATACGGCGACATCCCCGATGAATACAAGAGCATCGGAGTCAAGGTTGGCAAGGGCGACTCAAAGAACGCTGTCAACCTCATCCCCCAGCCGGAAGGCGGTTACTTAATGAAGTATATCAGTGTAAGGGATTGGCCTCAGCGTCAGTATCTCTATCCGATCCCTCAGACCGTTATGCAGAAGAACCCGAATCTGAAACAGAATCCGGGCTGGTAGCGGTAATTATAATCTCATTTTGCTTTTGTTGAGAGGCGGGGCCATGGAGCCCCGCCTCTTTTTATTGCGCAAAGGTCGAAATCTCTTGTCAAAAGGATTAAAAACGATTAATCCGCGTTACGTGGTTTTGATTAAACCTATATTTTTGTGTGAGTTTTTGGATATGGAATAACCTATTATACACATTAATTAATTAACCAAAAATCTATCCATCATGAGATTTTTCAAACTTTGCGCATTGACTCTGTCGCTCCTCCTGATGGCTGAGTTCGGAGCTTTGGCCCAGACAAGGACCATCTCCGGAAAGGTTGTCGACTCCGGTAAAGTTCCGGTAGTCGGGGCCGCGGTCATCCAAGAGGGGACCCGGAACGGTAACACCACCGGGACTAACGGAGAATTCTCAATCAATGTTCCCGCTCAGGATGTGATTCTCGAGGTCAGTTGCCTCGGCTATCAGACAGAACGGGTGAGTGTTCCCGCCTCACAAGGGAATATTGTGGTCGTCCTGAAGGATGATTCATTCTCCCTGACTGAGACGGTCGTCGTCGGTTACGGTACACAGAAAAAGGTCAACCTGACCGGTGCCGTGGAGCAGGTCACAAGTGATGTCTTCGAGGGCCGCGCTGCCACCAACGTGACCCAGATGCTCGAAGGTGCTGTCCCGAACCTTAACATTACCCTGGCCGACGGTAAGCCTGGCCGTTCCGCTGACTTCAACGTCCGTGGTACCGGTTCCATCAACGGCGGTAGCGCCCTGGTCCTTATCGACGGCGTCGAGGGTGACCCTTCCATGCTGAACCCGAATGATATCGAGACCGTCTCCGTCTTGAAGGACGCCGCGGCCTCGGCTATCTACGGAGCCCGAGCCCCTTACGGAGTGGTCCTCATCACGACCAAGGAAGCCTCCAAAGGCAAGCCGCAGATCAACTACACGGCCAATTTCTCGATTCAGGCTCCCCAGAACAAGCCGGATGTCGTGACTGACGGTTATGTCTGGGCCGAGCACTTCTGCAAGGCCTACTCCTCTTACAACGAGGGAGCGAAGCCTTCGGGTATCAACAAGACCCAGCAGTTCTCACTTGCTTGGCTTGAGGAATACAAGAGAAGACACGATGCGGGAGACTTCGGTACCATCATCTCCGATGGTTCGATGGGAACGACGAAAGGACGTTATGTCTATTTCCCGAAAGAGGTCGATTATTTCTCCGCCCTCTACAAGGACACTGTCCCGAGCATGAACCACAATATCTCAATCTCCGGAAGTGACGGCAAGTTCGACTACTATCTCTCAGGACGTTACCATCATTTCGACGGACTCTTCAACAGCGACAAGCAGACTGACCGTTACAACTCCTACAACCTTAGGGCGAAGATGGGATACCAGGCCCTTCCATGGTTGAAGATCACAAACAACCTGGACTACGGTTATAACAGATACTACAACCCTATCACTTATTCAGAGGGCTCTGGAGTCGTTTACCGTAATATCGCCGACGAGGGTCACCCTTCCGAGCCTCTGCTCAACCCTGACGGGACACTCACTTACTCTGGAGTTTATTCCACCGCTGACCTCATTTATGGTCAGAGCGGAATCAAAACCGTGAACGAGGTCCTGAAGAACACGACCGGTTTCGTGGCCCAGTGGCTGAACAACACCCTCCGTCTCAAGGGAGACTTCACCTATAGGAAGACCACCTACGAGCGCACCAAGAAAGAGGCCCGTACCCCTTACGCCAAGTCAGTCGACGCCAACGGCAACAGCATCTTGGAGTACATCAAGGACCCTGCGGGAAACAAGTTCTCCGAGACCAATGAATGGACCAGGTACATTGCGACCAACATCTACACCGAGTATGAGAACACCTTCGGCAAGCATTATGTAAAGGGAATGGTCGGTTG
>JAFWPT010000017.1 GCA_017509375.1 Bacteroidales bacterium
ATTGCGGCCAGGGCACAGGATGCTGATACGTTTAAGTCGAACTACGAGCGGCAGGTCCGCATGGTGGGCAATGCCGGAGTCGGGGTAGAAACCATTCTGGACCGCTGGGAGCAGGCTTTCCCGGACGACCCTCAGATGCACGAATCCCGCCACAAGTATTATCTTGCCAAGTCCGCAGGCTCATCGGTGGTGATTAAAGAGACCAAACGCTACCTCGGGAAAGAGCCCGTGCTGGCGCTCAAGGACAGCAGCGGTACGGAGCACTTCTACTTTGAAGTGACCGTGTTCGCAGACTCCCTTTTCGCTCTTGGCCAGCAGGCGATCGACAGGGCTATCCAGTTGTCCCCATCCGACCTCGGTTACAGGGTTGACAAGATCACAGCTCTGGTGCAGTACGAAAAAGACAGTCCCGACATGGCCACTCAGGAATTGCTCAAACTTATTGATTACCAGAAAACGGCCAAGCCTTCGTGGGTTTATTTCGGATTGCCGGTGGATGAGTCCACCTTCAAGCAGGCGGTGCAGGAATACTGCTACAATTTCTTCCAGTTCGGTACGCCTGGCTCCTACGACGCATTCAAGACCGTTTCGGAAGCCATGCATAAGCTCTACCCCAAGGATACCGCTTACATTGACAATATCGGCTCCTACTGGCTGGTGCACATGAAAAACGACCGCAAGGCCCTGTCTTGGTACAACAAAGCGTTGAAAATCGATCCCAATGACTACATAGCTGCCAAGAACTGCGTAATCCTAGCCCGGAAAGAAAAGAACGTAAAACTGGAAAAGAAATATCTCCCCGCCCTTATGGCCTCCACCAGTTCTGAGTCGGAGCGCGCCGCCTGCAAGGCAAGGATGGAAAGCCTGGGCAAGAAGCGCTGAGCTTGACCGTATTCCAAGTTTTTCCTATATTTGCCCGGACTAATGAAAAACTTATGGACCGGACAAACTATGAAACTGTCTGCGGCATTACCTTGAACCGGATCTTCGGATACGAACCGGCGGCCGCGCGAAACCTCATCTCTCATTTCGGCTCCCCCGGGGCCGTGTTTTCCCAAGATACAGACGCACTGAATGCGGCTTTCGGCCCCTATAGCAAGTACAGGGACTTGATCAACGGACGCGAGCTGGAAGCATCTTGCCGGGAGCTGGAAGCACTGGACAATACCGGAGCCCGCTTCGTATTGTACGGAGAGCCCGGCTACCCTCCCCTCCTGGCGGAATGCCCGGACGCCCCTGTAGGCCTGTATATCCGCAGCCTTACCCCTCCGGAAGAACTCTTCAAAGACCGGGACTGCATCTCCATCGTCGGCACACGCGACATCTCTCCGTATGGCAAGGAATGGACGGAAAGAATAGTGGGGGAGATTTCCCGCTCCCCTTCCAAGCCAATGATAGTCAGCGGATTTGCCATAGGAGTCGATATCACCGCCCAACTTGCCGCCCTGGCTTTCGGCCTGCCTACGCTGGGCGTACTTCCGGTAGGCATAGACGATATCTACCCTCAAAGACACCGCATCGTAGCTGAAAAACTGCTGGCCACACCAGGATGTGCGCTGATAACCGACTTCCCGCCCGGAACCAGCCCCGTGCCGTACAATTTCCTCCGGCGTAACCGTATCATCGCCGGAAGCTCCCGCGCCACCATACTCACCGAGTCCAAAGCCCGGGGCGGAGGCACCATGACAGCACGCCTCGCCGCAGGCTACGGAAGGGAGCTGTTCTGTCTTCCCGGCCGCATAGACGACGTCCGTTCGGCAGGATGCAACCTCCTCATACAGGAGAAGTTGGCGGAAACGTTGGCGAGCCCTTCCGGAATCGCCGCACAACTTGGGCTGGGGCACTCCGCAAAGGGAGTCCCGGAACTTGAAACCATGCTACGGAGCTGCTACGGAACGACCCGCCCCGAACTGCTCGGGAAACTTACCGAAATCGCTCTCTTCATCAAGGGGCACAGGGGCGCCACCACCGAAGATATATGCCGTGCTCTCTGCCTCGGCTACGGAGAAGTCGCTGCTTTCGTGAGTTTGCTCGAAAGCGACGGCTTCGTCAGCGTAGATTTACTCCGACGCTGCTGCATTGACAATAAAAAAGCTTACCTTTGTGCTTGATGCAGTTCGTAGATACACATACCCATCTGGCCGACGAGGCTTTTGCAGGGGAAGAAAGCGCGGCGGTAGAACGGGCGGTCGCCGCCGGCGTGACCCGCATGCTCCAGGCGGACACCTGCCGCACCGAGCGCAGCGCCACATACGCCCTCTGCGAAAAGTATCCCGGTGTGCTTTTCCCCATGCTCGGCCTCTATCCGGGATACGTCGATGAGAACTGGCGGGATGAGCTGGACGCCCTCCTGCCCTGGTTCGGGAAACATCCGGTCGCCATCGGCGAAATAGGCCTTGACTACCACTACGGGGCGGAAACCGCCAGCCTGCAGAAGGAAGCTTTGAAGGCCCAGTTCGAGCTTGCCCGGGACAAGGGGCTGCCGGTCAACATCCACCTCAGGGATGCGACCGAAGATTTCTTCGAGGTAATGGAAGAATGCAGGGGAATGGGACTTAGAGGCAACCTTCACGCTTTCAGCGGCAGTGCGGAAGTCTTCGGAAGGATGCAAAAATACGGAGAGTGGTATGTGGGAATAGGAGGCGTGCTCACTTTCAAGAAAGCCCGCATTGCGGAAGACGTAAAGCGCATACCGCTGGAACGTATTCTGCTGGAGACCGACTCCCCATATCTTGCCCCCACCCCGCTCAGGGGCACCCGCAACGAGAGCGCCAACATCCCGCTGATAGCAGCCAGGCTCGCCGAGATTAAAGGCGTCAGCCTGGAAGAGATTGCAGCGGCCACAACCCGGAACGCAGAAACATTGTTCGCAATATGACAAAAGCCAAAGCTTCCGTGCTCCTGATCTATACGGGAGGCACGATAGGAATGAAGGAAGACCCCATAGATCAGACTCTGAAGCCGTTCGACTTCAGTAGCCTGATGGAAGAAGTGCCGGAGCTCCGCAAGTTCGCCATACAGATTGATTCCTACACTTTCGACCCTCTCATAGACTCTTCCGACATCGAGCCTGCGATGTGGAAGAAACTGGCCGAACTGATTCGGGACAACTACGATTCTTACGACGGTTTCGTAGTGCTCCACGGCACCGATACCATGGCTTACAGCGCCGCCGCATTAAGTTTCATGCTGGACAACCTGGACAAACCGGTGATCTTCACCGGCAGCCAGCTGCCCATCGGACGCCCCCGCACCGACGGCAAGGAGAACCTGATTTCTTCCGTTGAGATTGCCGGCTCCCGGGAAAGCGACGGGCGTGCCACCGTGCCGGAAGTTTGTATTTTTTTCAACGACCTGCTGTTACGCGGCAACCGGAGCACCAAGGTGGATGCGAGCGGATTCGAAGCCTTCCGCTCCCCCAATTATCCCCCGCTCGCCGAAGCCGGTATAGACATACGCTTCAACCCCGACGCCATACGCCGCCCCGCAGGAGGAGCATTCAGGGTAAGCACCGGCCTGGACACCCGGGTATCCATCCTCAAGGTGCACCCGGGCATCACCGAGAAGGTAGTGGAAGACATCCTGCTGGGAAACGGTACACGGGCGGTTATCATCGAGACTTTCGGCTGCGGGAACGCTCCCTCCAGAGGCTGGTTCCTGGACATTGTCCGCAAGTCCTCCGCCAGCGGGAAGATTCTTTACAATGTGACGCAATGCCTCAGGGGAAGGGTGAATATGGATTTGTACGCCACAGGACGGGCTTTGAAAGATGCAGGAGTTCTGTCCGGAGGAGACATCACTACGGAAAGCGCACTGGGGAAACTATTCTTCCTGATGGGCAAGTCTGGTGATAATGAATATGTTAAAGCCCATCTGGAAGATGACCTGCGAGGCGAAATCTCAAAATAAGTATTGAATAATGAATTTTTTTTGCTAAATTGCACCGATTTCGTAGGAAATTTAATTTCAACTAATACATCACAACGAACAGTTTATGAAAAAGTTTTTCATGTTTTTGGCAGTCGCTGGCGTAATGGCCTTCGCTGCAAACACCGCATCCGCCCAGGAAGGGCAGGCAGCTCCTGCATCTGAGGAAGTCGCTGCTCCCGCTGAGATGACAGCAGCAGATCTTCTCGCCGGCACCGGTGAGGAAATCCCCCTCCACCAGGCTCTTAAGACCAAGTTCATCGAGGGTGGTGCAGGATTCATGTCCCTCATCATCATCTGCTTGATTATCGGTCTCGCTCTTGCTATCGAGCGTATTCTCTATCTCACATTCTCCAAGGGCAATTCCAAGAAGCTTCTTGAGAAAGTCGAGAAGGCACTTGCCGAGGGTGGCATTGAAGCCGCAAAGGATGTTTGCCGCGAAACCCGCGGACCTGTAGCCTCCATCTTCTACCAGGGTCTGCTCCGCTATGACCAGGGAGTCGATGTGGTCGAGAAGACCGTCGTTTCCTACGGTTCCGTGCAGATGAGCGAGATGGAGAACGGCCTCAGCTGGATTTCCCTCTTCATCGCCATCGCCCCGTCCCTCGGATTCCTCGGTACCGTTATCGGTATGATCAAC
>JAFWPT010000088.1 GCA_017509375.1 Bacteroidales bacterium
CCTGATTTGCGGCATCCCACTTCATAGGCAGGGCACCGATGGCGATAGCTCCCTCGAGATCTTTGATGAAATTATTGTAAACCTCATCCGCCGTTGACTGTGGCGCAGTGAAATCTCCGGTAAGATTCTTTTCGTAATAAGGGATGTTGCCCCAGAATTTCCAGAGTATGTTGTAGTAGAACGCGCGGAGCACACGGGCCTGGGCTTCCGTGGACTTGGCAACCTCGTCGCTCAAGTCCTTCGTCCAGCCGATGTAGGTCAGCACGTCGTTGCAGCGCTTCACGCCGGAATATGCATCGGAGAAGATTCCGGACATGCATTTTGTCGGCAGCGCTTCATAGTTCATCATAAGGTGCCAGTAGTCGTTGTCTGTACGGTCACTGCCGCCTACCCAAATCTGGTCCGCCATAATGTCTGACATGATATTCAGCGGATTATATTGATTCTCCGCCCAATCGAACCATTCGAGAGGGTCATAAGCAGCCACCAGAGCCTCAGCAAGATGGGCTTCGGTGGTGAAATATTCTTCCAGCTGCATCGCGCCGTTGTTCTCTACCGTGAGAAAATCGGAAGAGCAGGAAGGGGCAAAAGCGAGGGCTGCAAGGGCAGCTATCAAAGTATATTTTTTCATCTCTTTCGCACTTTACTTGTTAGACGAAGCGGAACGGCCGCCAAATTTCACGTTAATGCCGGCCAGGAATGTACGGGCCTGCGGATAAACGCCGTAGTCAATACCAAGGGAGGTACCGCTGCCGGATGAGATTTCCGGGTCATAACCCCTGTAACCAGTGAGAGTAAGCAGGTTTTCCGCTGACACGAAGAAGCGAATAGAGTTCATCAGGACAACGCGGGACACCTTTTCAGGCAAAGTGTATCCGAGCTGGAGATTCTTAAGCCTGAGGTAGCTGCCGTCCTGGACGTACAAATCGGAGAACTGCCAGTTTACGTTGTCTCCGCGGACAAAACGTGGATATTTATTGGAGGTCCCTTCGCCGGTCCAGCGGCCGAGCATATACGCAGGGAGGTTGGACTCGGAAACATCCACCCTTCTGGTAAGGTCGGCGATAGAGTTGCCGAATGTTCCCTGCCACAGCATATAGAAGTCAACGCCGTTCCAGGAAGCGGAGAAGTTGAGACCGCAGGTCCACTTGGGCATACCGTTGCCTATGTAGGTACGGTCATTGTCATTGAACTCGCCGTCTCCGTTGACATCCACGAAACGTACGTCTCCGGGGATTGCGTTCGGCATAATGAGCGCTCCGTCTTTATTTACGTATGCATCTATCTCATCCTGGTTCTGGAAGATACCGTCTGTCTTGTAGCCATAGAAGAACGGGAAAGGGTATCCGTTCTCGCCACGGGTGATGGAGCCGGCGCCCTGGAAGGAGTCGTAGTTGTTGAATCCGCTCTCGTTGCCCATGGAGATAAGACGGTTGTGAAGGTAGGTCGCATTGCCGCCTAAACGGAAATTCCAGTCTCCGCGGCCGAATTTGTATGCGAACTCCATTTCCACACCCTGGTTCACCATGTATCCCGTGTTACCCCAGGGGCTGGATTCTCCTACATAAGAAGGTGTGGGCATCTGCA
>JAFWPT010000018.1 GCA_017509375.1 Bacteroidales bacterium
AGGACGCGGCAACGAGAAAGTGAGCTTCCGCAGCAAGGACGCTTCCAACCCCGCGAAGTTCTACCTCAATTCCGCCACTGCGCACAAGGCCTATAAGACCCAGCTCATTACTATCGACGGCCGCAAGGGCTCGCTCAAGGCCAACTCTTTTGCCGCCGGCAAGATGGAAGACAGCAACGACCGTGTTATCAATCAGTTGATTGTGAACAACGTGCTTGCCGAAGGTCCTTGCCAGTTGCAGATGGGACTTACCGAGCTCAAGCCCGGCAGTGTGTGGAACACCATGCCGGCGCACACTCACTCCCGCCGCATCGAGGCCTATTTCTACTTCAACGTCACCCCCGGCAACATGATATGCCATTTCATGGGAGAGCCTCAGCAGGAGAGGATAGTCTGGCTGGCCAACGAGCAGGCTATCATGAGCCCCGAATGGAGCATCCACGCCGCAGCCGGCACCTCAAACTACATGTTCATCTGGGGCATGGCTGGTGAGAATCTGGACTACAGCGACATGGATAAGATCGCATACACCGAGATGCGTTAACTCTATTGCCACGAGACGGATGTGGGAGGCTCCACGTCCGTCTCGTGGCTGCAAAACGGAGCGTCTATGCAAAACAGTGGACACGAGACGGATAATAGGCACGCCAAGTCCGTTTCGTGGCAAAGTTTAATCTTGCTGCTGCTTTTGTCTTGCAGCAGGCCTGCGTCGCCGCCGGCTTTGCAGCAGGGCCTGCTTAATCTGGGCGATACTCTTAGCCTGGGCCTCGGACGCTATCCGGGTGCTGAAAGGCTAGTCGTTTATTCTCCTGGAGAGGACCGTTATGTGAACAATGCCCTCCTGTGCCGTTTCAAAGGGGAATATTATTGTATGTGGCAGAGTTCCTTGCGCGATGAAGACAGCCCTGACACTCACGTGATGTACGCCATAAGCGACGACGGGCGCCTGTGGCGGGAACCTGTTTTGCTTGCATCCGCCACTCCGCATTGTTTCGTCTCGCCAGGCGGATGGATACAGCGGGGGGATTCGCTTGCTGCAGTACTGAATTACGTCAATGCTGTTGACAGGTCCGAAGGCGGGACGGCGAAATACATAGTTACCCATGATGGCCGGAATTGGACGGAACCTCGGTGTATGCGTATGGCGGACGGCAGTGCTGTGGACGGCATTTTCGAGCAGGACCCCTTGCTGCTGCCAGGGGGACGCACCCTGGGCGCCGTCCATTTCAGGCCTGGCTTACAATTGTGCCCGGTATGGACGGACAGCTCGTCCGCCCTCTGCGGATGGAGCCGTGGAGAATTTCCGGAAGGTGATGGCAAACCGTTGGAACCAAGCCAGTTCCGTATGCCGGACGGAAGCTTGGTTCTGTTGATGCGGGACCAGGCGTCATCTTTCCGTAAACTGTTTTCCGTGTCTGAAGACGGAGGCAGAAGCTGGACTGCCCCGGCGCTTACGGAGATTCCCGATTCCCGTTCCAAGCAGTGCGCTGGGAATCTTCCTGACGGAAGCTGTTTTATGGTGTGGAATCCTGCCGTGAACAAGTCCCGCAGGGCGCTGGTCATTGCTTTCAGCGAAGACGGCAAAGCATTTGACCGGGCTTTCCTCATCGCAGATCCTGCCGACCTGCCGGTCCGCCAGTTTGACGGGAAATACAAAACCCTGGGATACAACTATCCCAAGGCTTTTGTAGATCACGACGTTCTCTGGATTTCCCTCTCGGAGAACAAAGAGGCAGCAGTCCTTTTCAGACTCCCTGCAATACGGCTCTGAGTCTTACCAGCCGAGTACGGCTTCCTTGCTGGAGTATGCGGCGGCCTGGCTTTCGCTTAGCACTATACCCAAGGAGTTGTGGCCGCTGAGAGGCTTTCCGGAAGCATCTGTACTGCCGTACTCGCGCCATCCGGCGGAGGCGTCTGGCTTGGCAGGATTGGGAGGCGGGGACGTGTACCAACCCACAGGTGCAATCACGGACGCCATGCTGCAGCCTATGAAGACTACATTGTCGTAGCAATCGGACTGTCCGGCACTGCGCGCCAGGTACATGGAACCGTCTTTCACTCCGTCTTCGCCGCTGAGCTTGCAATTCAGGAATACGAAACCTTTGTACGCAGCAGAAGGCACGCGGGCCTGAACTATGTATCCGGCGGCCCTGGCCCTGATCTCGCAGTTTTCAAACAGGCAGGCTTTGGGATAACCCCAGATGAAGTCGCAGTGGCCCGCGATGAGCGAATTGTGGACCCACACCTCGCCCTTGCACAGGAAGGTGTCTTGATATGAAAGCAGGTTGCAGGACTCTATGGTAAGCCGGTGGCTGTTGCTGCTTGAGTTGAAGTAGATAGCTTCCGCCTGTCCTTTTTGTTCGCCGAAGCTGTTCTCAATGGTTAGGTCTTGAACCACAAGGTTATTGCAGTTCTCCACCAGCCATAGTCCGCGGCCTCCGGAAGTCCCGGTCTTCTGGCCCGGCTCCGGCTTGGAACTGCTTGAGGAGCCGCTTCCGCCGCAATAGCTTTCGTTGTTCGGGTAGGAGATAATGGTCTTGTTTCTGGAGGCACCTTTCAGTGTGACATTGTCTTTGTCCCGGAGGAACAGCATCTCGTTGTAGCTGCCGCTTCCTATTTCTATGGTCACCTCATCGGCCTTCGGAAGGGTGGACGCATAGCTCAGGGCACCCTGCACCGTGCAGAAGTCTCCGCTGCCGTCCTGGCGTACCGAAAGAATGTTGCCGGAAGGTTTCGCTTTCACGGAGAAAGCCCACTCTCCCTTTGCTACGGCCTTGCCTGCTACACTCTCGTCCACTGTCACGTAGTAACTTTTCCCGAATTCCAGCACATCATTGTGAAGCTTTATCTCCAAACTGTTCCCTTTTATCCTAAGGGGAGTATAATGTACTGTGCGCCAGCGCTTTGCTGAATGGAGCACGTCCATAAAAGTGTTCCTTACGCTGGCTGCGCCAATCTGCTCCCGGGGAATGAAAGTCCCGTCGCTGCGGACGTTCACGGTAGCCAGGTCGGCGAGGTCTATCCTGTCCACTTCCGCATCGGACGAGTTGAAAACCTTGATGCAACCGCTGCTTCCCAGTACCGGAGTCCCGTCCAGCTTGAGCACGAGTGGGGCGTCGGCGCAGATGGCGTCCGCGTTTTCGCTTCCTCCGGCAGTGCCGGTGGTGGTAAGTTCCACACTGGCGATTCCGGAACTGACTGAACCGATAATGCTCCACACGTTGAATACGTAGGCAGTGCCGGCGCTGAGTCCGTCAACCGTTACGTTGCGGCCGCTTGCAACGCCGTTCTTCACGGTTTCTGAGCCTTTCATTATTTTCCAGCCGAAGCTGGCTCCTTCTACCGGATCCCACTGGAAGGTGGCAGAATTGTCAGTAACGGCTTTGACTACCAAGTTGTCGGGTGTGGCAGGGGCCGTGGTTGAAGGACCGTCCGGCCCCGGTTTAACGCAGCCGGCCAGAAGTATCAAAGGCAACAGCCAGGATATCAGTTGTCTCATGAACAATATGTAAACGAATTACCGCACAGCCAGCTGGCTTCTATCCACCCGGTGCCTGCGCTGCATTTGACTTTAACCCAATCTCCGTATATGTCCAGCGGACGGACTTTGATGGAATCCGTAAAGACATTCCCCACCACTTCAGCTTTGGCGGAAGGAGACTTACGCAGGCTGAGAGCCTCTCCGTTGTAGTTGCGGGTGTGCATGGACAGTACGGAGGAGTGAATCCACAGTCCGTCCGAGTATTTTACGGGCTGTACTTGCTCCGCATCTTCGTCGGGACGAGCCCCTATCACCCTCCACCATCCCTGGTAGGGCTGGAAAACGTCTATCCCCTGGAAGTCCCTTGAGTCTATCTGTCGTACCACTGCGCCGCCCGGTCCGTCGCGGAGGTTGGTCTTGTGGGAGGGATCGGGGTCGTTGATGGAGCAGCTGATTGCGTTCACCCGCGCCACCGAGCTGATGAACACGGGAGTTTCCTCCACCGCGGCGGAAATGGCCGCCTCCGGCGGAGTCTCCGTTTCATATTATATCC
>JAFWPT010000089.1 GCA_017509375.1 Bacteroidales bacterium
CCATACCCTTGATCAACCTCTGCGAAGCCCGTCAGGAGCGCAAATACGCAGAAGCTGCAGACCAGATTTACTGGCGCCGCAGCAGGTCCAGAATCGTTATGATATCCGGTCCGAGTTCCAGCGGCAAGACCAGCAGCTCGCTGCGTATAGCACAGCAGTGCCAGGTGCTGGGAATGACTCCCAAAGTCATTGAACTGGACAATTATTTCCGCAACCGGGAAGACACGCCCAAGGATGAAAACGGAGAATACGATTTCGAATGCCTAGGCGCAATGAACGTGGAACTGCTGAACCAGAACATAAACGACCTGCTCGCAGGCAAGGAAGTTATCATCCCCAAATACAGCTTCAAGGAAGGCCGCAGCGTGATGGACCCGGCCAGGGCAATGACCCTGGACAAGAACGATATCCTGTTCATGGAAGGCATCCACGCCCTCAATCCGGAGCTTACTTACGACATAGACCGCAGCAACATATTCTGCATCTATATCTCCGCCCTGTCCTCCCTCCCCGGAGGCGAGAAAGTGCACAGCAGCACCACCGACAAGCGGCTCCTGCGCCGCATCGTGAGAGACAACCGCGTACGCGGAATCAGTCCGGAAGAAAACATACTCCGCTGGCCGTCCGTACGCCGCGGCGAGACCTACAACATCTTCCCCTTCGAGGAAAATGCCAACGTAGTCTTCAACTCTTCCACCCTGTACGATGTGCCGCTGCTGAAATATTATGCTGAACCCCTTCTTTACGGCATCACGGAAGCATCTCCGGCGTACGAAAAGGCCCGTTCCCTGCTGGCGCTGCTGGACAAGTGCGCAGCCCTCAAGCCGGCCGATATAGCCGCCATCCCTCCTACTTCCATCATGCGGGAATTCATCGGAGGTCAGACTTTGTAGGAATGGTACATGCCACGCAGCTCATCGTGCTGTCTGCCACAAAAGTGGGAGACAAGTCCTTGGTGCTGCATACCTTAAGCCAGCAGTGGGGGCGCAGGAGCTTCATCACCTCGGTTTCCCGCAAGTCCCCCCTGTCGCTGTTCCTTCCACTCACGATACTGGAAGGAGAAGTGGTGGAGAATCCCAAGTCGGAACTATGGAGGCTGCGCGAAATAGGGGCGGCAAGTCCTCTCAACGGCATACGGAACGACGTTCGCAAGAACACCATGACGCTGTTCCTGAGCGAGGTGCTGCTGCGTACCCTGAAAGACGGAGACATGGAAGAAGGCCTTTTCGAGTGGTGCAGAGGGAGCATAATGACCTTGGATGCCATGGAAAGCGACTTCTCCAACTTTCACCTGCGTTTCCTCCTGGAATTCAGCGGGGCCCTGGGATTCTCACCCAGCCTGGACGACTTGATGCCCTTCGCCGGCGAGTATCTGGGACTGCTGCGACAATTGCTGCAGGCTAGCATGGCGGAAAGCATGCTGATTCCCATGAACGGAGCCCAGCGGAACGCCGTGGCCTCATTGCTGCTGGATTATATTTCCTACCACATCGGCACTCAGTTGCAGGTGCGTTCTTTGCAAGTGTTGCGGGAGTTATACCAATAGAAATGGCTGAAGAGATTATCAGAATACGGGGGGCGAGAGCCCATAACCTGAAAAACGTCAATGTTGATATTCCGCGTGGCAAGTACGTGGTAATCACAGGAATAAGCGGAAGCGGAAAGAGTTCCCTGGCCTTCGACACCATATATGCCGAAGGTCAGCGGCGCTACATGAACACCCTCTCTCCGTATGCCAAGCATTTCATGGGGATACTGGAAAAACCGGACGTGGAAAGCATAGAAGGCCTGAGTCCCATCATAGCCATAGAGCAGAAGACCACAAACGCCAATCCCCGCTCCACTGTAGGCACCATAACGGAAATCTACGACTTCCTGAGGCTGCTCTTCGCCAAGGCCTCCACCGCCTATTCCCCAATAAGCGGCAAAGAGATGGTACGCTACTCCGACTCCAGGATAGTTGACCTGATTATGTCCGAATACGCCGGGCGTAAATGCATACTGCTGGCGCCTCTGGTCCGCGGACGCAAAGGTCATTACCGTGAACTGTTCGAGCAGATGCGCAAGCGTGGTTACACCCAGATACGCATCGACGGGGAGATTCACAACCTCGTCGAAATCGACGCCCTGGACCGATACAAGCCCCATTTCATTGAACTGGTGGTGGATAAACTCAAACCGGGCGAAGGAGATGAAGCCCGCGTCCGCAACTCCGTGGCAGCCGCCATAGGTCTGGGAAAAGGCTCTGTCGCGGTGCTCTCCATGGAGGACGGTTCACTGCGTCATTTCTCCAAGCACCTGGTAGATCCGGAGTCCGGATTGTCTCTACAGGAACCCGCCCCGCATAGTTTCTCTTTCAATTCCCCTGAAGGTTATTGTCCTAATTGCAAGGGACTCGGCACGGTAGCCGACGTACGCATGGAAACCATAATTCCCAACGTACGCGAATCAATCGCCGGAGGTGGAATCATCCCCTTGGGGCGCATACGCGACAACCGTAAATTCGAAATCGTCCGGGCAATGGCCCGAAAGCACCATTTCTCCTTGTATGATCCCATTGAGGACGTTCCACCGGAGTATATATCATTGATAATCAACGGTTCCGAAGAGCTGTACCGCATCGGTGACGGGAATGACATACAGATGGCCATGTGGGATGGCGTAGTGGGAGACATAGAAGACAGGATAATCTGCCCGGTATGTAAAGGCACGCGCCTGAAAGAGGAGACGGCCTGCTTTAAAATCGACGGAAAAACCATCACCGAGGTATCCTCGATGGAGATTTCCGAGTTGCTCGCATGGGTTCGCAGCCTGGACGGTACCCTGAGCGGAAGGGGCAAGGCAGTGGCCCGCGACGTGCTGCGGGAACTCATCGACCGGCTGGAGTTCCTGGTGGGAGTGGGTTTGGAATACCTGTCTCTGGACAGGGCTACCGCGTCCCTCTCCGGAGGCGAGAGCCAGCGTATCCGGCTCGCCACCCAGATAGGTTCGAAATTGGTAGGCGTGATTTACATTCTGGACGAGCCGTCCATCGGCCTGCACCAGAGGGACAACCGCAAACTTATAGCTTCGCTTAAGAAACTGCGGGACGAAGGGAATACGGTAATCGTGGTGGAGCACGACGAGGAAACCATGAGGGAAGCCGACTGGCTGGTGGACGTGGGCCCGGGCGCCGGTGCGCAGGGCGGACAGATCTGCTACAGCGGGGCGCCGTCCGGGGCGGACGGGGATACCCTGACCCTGAAATATCTGCGGGGAGAGAAATCCATTCCCGTTCCCCGGCAAAGGCGGA
>JAFWPT010000019.1 GCA_017509375.1 Bacteroidales bacterium
GAGCGCAAACGGACTGTCCCAGGAGTGATGCAATTTGGTCTGCAGGCTGTACTCCGTCAGGCCGGCGCTCAGCGAAAGCTGGTTCCATATGCCATGGTACCTTTTCTCCTGCTGCTGGAGGCTGCCGTACCTGTTGTATGAAGCTGTCACGGCCAGCCGCGTATTGTCGCCATTCCTGTGGTATTGCAGTATGCCTATGACATTGTTCCAGCCCATTGTTTCGTGGGAGGCGTTTGTCATATCGAAACGGTAACGGTCCTGGCTGGCAAGGGCCGATGCCGACACATAGCTGATGTCGCTGATATCGACATTTATCTTGCCATAGACATCCCCGACGAAGGCTCCGAAGTTCGACAGACCGCCGAGCATCCGCGGCAGTTTGTTTTTCACCGCCCTGTACTCCAGCGCCAGCGGCGATATCCTGGCCGAGAACATATAGCTCACCCTGCTGCCGACGGGACCTTCAGCTCCGGCGCTGAGCAGGAAGTTGTTCAGGCCGGCGCTCCATCTCCTGCTCTGTGAAGGCTGTTTCGTGACGACTTTCAGGTGCGAGGCGGTGAAATTGCTCTCGTCACCGTTGAAACCGCCCTTGCTCAGTTCTGCGCTCTCCGTCACTGATGTGGGAATGAGAGTCGTCAGGCCGAGGATGTGCGAGTAGCCATAGACCGGCACTCCGTCCAGCGAGAAGAGGTTGTTGCCCGCACTGCCGCCACGCACGTACATCGCAGTAGTACCGTCCGCTCCGGTAGTCACTCCGGGCAGGCTCTGCACCCAACGGATCGGGTCGCCCTCTCCGACAGGAGAGACAATGGCGCGGATGCCTTCAATGCCAGTCTGAAGGCGGCCGAGCCGCTGTTCTATGCGGCGGGAATCAGTCTTCACGGCCGCATCAAGCGTATCGAGCCAGGCGGGCTGTTGCGCTGCGCAGGTCACAGAGGCGAGCAGCAGCATAATGATTGCTGTCTTCTTCATTTTTATTTCTTGGCTTGAAATTCTCTTATGAGAAAACTATGCTTGCCGCTTTTGTCAATGTAGTAGTCAACAGCACCATATTCCACAGCAAACTCTTCCTTTAAAAGCAGTGAGCTTTGTGTCAGACCGGCAACCTCATACGAGTAATAGCTTCCACCGTGTCTCATTATGATATGATTGTTGACATACAGCCAGACGCCTTTGGAGTCTCCTATCCTCATGGAATGATTCTCATTGAATAAGTAGTCCCCGGAATGGGTACTGACAGGAAAGGGGGAGTCGGACGTCTCGGTTAGCTTTCCATCGACATATGTTTCGACATACTTTCTGTAATAAGCCCAGCGCTTGCCGCACAGGAGTGGTTCACTGTAGCGGCTATCCTCCGTCCAGTATTCCAATGCCGATTCGAATGCCTTCATCAAATTGTCGAGTTCGTACTGGGAAGCCGGCGGGTCGTTATATATCGAAGTTTCAGGGTCAATGGTTTCCCCGCAAGAGCACAGGATACATGCAAGGAAGAAAGAGAAGAGGATAACGGTTCGTTTCATGGATGTATAATATTAATCAAATGTGTTAATATGGCGGTGTGCCATACCGCCAGACGATGTAAGGATCGTTGGGGTCATATCCCGGGCCGATTGCAATATATAGAACCCTGGTGCCACGATAATTCACCCACGACCCCACTGAAAGCACCGTTGCAGCCCCGAAGATGCCTGTGCCACCGTGGATGTTGCCGGGCAGGTTGTCCCTGATGTAAATTGACGCAAGGTCACCGCTCTGTTCAGTATAATACTGCTGATAAGCGTCGCACAGGTAACGGTCGTAGTCGTCGGACAAAGAGGCAAAGAACAAGTCTTTAGTATAAGATTTTTCATCGGTCACTATGTCAATGTTAAAATATGACTGGAGGCCAGTCTCGTCCTTCGGGAAACGGAGAAAGTCGCGATGCAATGAATTATCATATTGATAAGATTCTTGTATATGAGCCCAACCATCTCCAAGAGGCCACTTCTCAGTATAAATATGAGCAATAGAATAATTTATTGAAATGCGTTTCTTTGTTGTCAGATTAATATCGTCAACATAAGGATAATCTGTACAGAGATTTCCCAAACGCAGCTGTTTCGTAGAGTGATCAATGCATTCTGCATATGCCCAGATGCTATGTGACGGAGAATGAAAGCGATAGAAATCGCCCTCTACCCCTTTGTAGGTAATGGTCACGCTATCTTCATACCATGCACCGCTATAGCTCAAGTAATGCAACGTATCAATATCTGCCAGCCATGGGATAGTAAGTGATTCCTCTCTCGATACATGCAGCGTCTCAACCGGCGGCACTTCCGGCATTGTCTGCTCGGCCCAGACGGGGTCGTGGCCGGGAACTGCAATTTCCAAGCGGTAGCTATGGGTGGGGATTGCGGAGTAGTCAAGCAGCCAGAGGCTGTCGGAGACCTGTACGAAGCTGCCCGCC
>JAFWPT010000090.1 GCA_017509375.1 Bacteroidales bacterium
GAGATGGTCTTGTGGCCAGCTACCCATTTGCCATGTGGGAGCGCTTGAATAACGCAAGCAAGGCTCAACGCGAGGACTACTATTTGTCCTATTCTGGCATCCATTGGCCACAAATTGATGAGGACCTGAGCTTTGAAGGAATGTTCTCTCACTCTGGCCTGTGCGAAAGGACGCTCACCGAAGATGCCGTCTGCTACATAGGATAGCACTTACCAACAAGTTTACCAACAAAACCGCACATTATAATTGACGACCGCCTGGGATAGTCTCAGACGGTCGTCTCGTTATAAATTATTTTAAATCAGAACGATCTGTGATGTGTTATTCTCC
This sequence comes from Bacteroidales bacterium, assembly GCA_017509375.1. The sequence continues at coordinate 331 of JAFWPT010000090.1, forward strand.
TTCCGGGGCGTACTAATAAACGCGTAACATGGTCACGTACAGCGGGCCGCCGCTTTCGATGCGGAATCCGTTGTAGGAGCCCGTGGAGAAGTCATAATCGTAGTACTTCTCGGTACTGGACCAGTAACCAGCCTCTGGTTGAGCTATGACTGTGGCGGTTCCATCGGGGGCTATACCATATACGGTGGCGGTATTCTCCTTGGTATTCGACATCTTCAGCGTAATATGGTCTATCTCGCCGTCATGCTGGAAGCTGGCCTCCATTTTGGTGGAAAGCGTCCAGGCAGTGCTGCCGTCCTCGGAGAACAACTGTCCCCAGTTGGTCTTCAGGTTGCTCACATCGAAGTACCAGGGGAGTAATTCCTCTCCGTCTTCATATACCTTCCAGATGGACCCCATCTTGACCAGATGCGTTCCGCCGTAATAGGAATCCACATCCGGCCATGTCATATCCTTTGTGATTCCAATAAACATTTCTTTTTGAGCGAATTCGAAGTCGCTCAGTCCGCTGTCGGCGTCCGGGATGGCCTTGACATACAGATAATACCTGTCCGCCGCCAGGCCGGAAGGCACTTCCACGTAGTACATTCCGTCCATCTCGCCTGTCCCGGCCACGGGAGTCAGAGCAACCTTGTCATATTGAACATATGTTTCCGTCACATCGTCCCAATAATCTCCGTAGCGCTGATAATAACACTCATATCCTGCGGCGTGGGCATCGGCGGGCCAGGCGGCAAGGAAACCCGTGCGGGGCTTGGGGGAAACGTACATAATCGGCCCCGGAAGGCCAACGACGGCGGGTTTCATGTCCACAGAGAACACCGTGAGACCGCCATCCTTGAACGTAAGGCTGCGGCCAAGGGATGCAAGGTCCGCCAGCTTTGAGTATTCCACCTCGCTGCCGCCCCGGTCGACGGTGCAAATGATGCCGAACCAGTCGTCGCACACGCCGGGCAGCACGCGGAGATAAATCTCTGCTTCGCCGTTGGCGTCGGCCACTATGGGCCTCGAGGAATCGGAGCTGGTGAAACTCACGTGATAACAATCATCCAGCGACCCTTCAAGGTACTGCGGAATCTCATATATGTATTTGCCGGTTTCAGGGTAATAAGAGACGATCTCTTCAAGTCGGACGCAAGCCATCAGATGGTCGCCGGTGTACCATGTGCCAGATTTTATTGTATCACCCTCCTGCAGGCCCTTCAGGGTAATCTTCACCACCGTTCCAAGGCGTGCGAAATTGAAGGAAATGTCCGTCGGACGCGAGCTGTACTCGGCAAACCGGGATACCAGCATGTCGTCGGCAGTGCTGTACCCGCCGGCATAGACTTCCTGGTCGGGGTCAATCAACAGAGGAATACTGTCACCGGCGCCACTCATGTAATAAGGGTTGTAGGAACAGGCCAGGTACTTGTACGTGAAAGTATAAGTGGCCAGCTCTTCCGGAGTGAGGGTGCTCTCCCAGTAGTACGGCTCAAAAGTGGCCGTGAACGTGGCGGTCTCTCCGCCTGCGGCAAGAGGATCCGTGGCCACAAAACCGGAGGCGCTGTCAATGTCGTAAAGCCCGGGATCGCTGGAAACGCCCGTCACGAACTCCTTCACATACAGCACGTCACCGGCTTCCCACGCCCCCTTGAAATGACCTTCAGAGTCCTGGGTGATGATGGTCCTGGTCACGTCGCCCAGGCTTGCGCTGATGGTGACTGTATGACAGTCCGCGATTTTCTTTTCCGGTGCAATCTCTTCTTTCCGGCAGGACGCCAGGGCAGCCAGCACCATGGTGGCTGCAAGGATATTCATTGTTTTCATCAGAAACTCCCTCCATAAACTACATCGTCGTCATCAATATTGCCCGACGCATTGCCCGAGCCGAACTGCATATATTTGCTCGCGCAAATAAACCCGCCCGCGCTGACAAGGATTACCGATGTCGCGGGGCTCTCATAATTGGATTTCTCAATTTTCATTGCTTCACGCTGATTAGATATGCAAATATCTTAAAAGCCTCTCATTTGGGATTACTTATTTTTAAGTAATTTGCGACTTCAGAGTTACCTAAATCGGACTTTTTTCATTCGTTTTGGTCGTTTTCGCTAACTTTGTACAAATATTATTATCATGAGAAGGATACTTCTGCATATATTCATAACGGCTTCGCTCCTGAGTCTCTCAGCCTGCAGCGAGAGGCCGAACGGTCCTCGGGATCAGTCCAAAGCACAGGCTTTGATAGAAGCGGCTTCAAACGATGTAACCTGC
>JAFWPT010000091.1 GCA_017509375.1 Bacteroidales bacterium
AAGCGCAAAGAGCCACAATGGCGCCTACACTATCAACTATACCGTTCCTTCGACCCGCAACTACATTGTTGATTATATGCTCAAGGAGAATGGGGCGTGGAACTACCACAGGGAGAGTTATACGGGAGGGAGCAAGACGCTTGGGGCTTCCGGAAAAAGGATAGACGACATCCGGGTGTTCCCAGCCGACTGCGACATTGCCACCGCAAGTTACAATGATGCGGGGCTGATGACTTCCAGGACGGACGCCCGCGGCGTCACCGAGAGTTATGAATACGACGGTCTCAGGCGCCTCATACGGATTCGGGACAACAACGACGATATTGTTGAAGAATATAATTATGATTATGCCGCTGCGGGGTCAACAATAAACAGTGTGGAGACCAGGACATATACTGCCATTTCTCCCCGTCCCCAATACAGAAGAGCTGTTAATTACCTGGACGGTTTGGGAAGACCGTCCCAAAGCGTCTTAGTAGATGGCTCCGACACGGGATGGGACCTTGTAACACATCTGGATTATGACTCCAGCGGACGCGAGTACAAAAAATGGTTGCCCGTCCCTATACAGGTTGGAGCAGAGCATGCCGCCGGAGCTTTGGCCGACATGAACCAGATTCAGAATGGAGGCGGTCTGGTCTATACGGATGACAGCAACTACCGGTATGAGGAACTCATATACGCACCATACCCGGAAGGCCGTGTCTCCGAGCACTATGGCCCTGGCGATGCATGGCGCACAAGCCCCACTCACCGGATGCAATATCTCCTGGCCACTAACAGTTCAACAACTTCTTCCGCCTATTATTACCGGGGATTCTCAATCACCTGGAGCGGGAACACCAGTCTTACGCTTTCAAGGCAGAGCGCGCCGTCTGCCAATACAATGAGGGTGGAGGAGACCAAGGACGAGGACGGCCAGAGGACCTTGGAGTTCAAGGACAACTTCGGGCAGACGGTACTCGTAAGGCAGATCCTTGACTCTTCAACCTTCAGCGACACATATTACGTCTACGACAACTTCGGACGTCTTGCCGCAGTCCTACCTCCAGAGTTCGTATCACAGATAGGCAATTCAACGTCTTGGAATTACAACGGCTTATCAGACCTGGCCTATCTTTACCGCTACGACTCCAGAGGCAATTGCATCGCCCGCTCATTGCCGGGTGCGGGATGGACCTATACAGTCTACGACAAGGGTAACAGGCCTGTCCTGACACAGGACGCCGCCCTGCGAATCCAGAACAGTAACTGCTGGGCGTTCACGCTACCGGACCACCTTGGAAGAACTGCCATTAGGGGAACAGTTAACATGTCCGTCAGCTCTTTCTCTGACCCGTACAAGACAGCCGTGGTCAGGGCCGCCCTGCCTAAGACTCCGACATACTCTGGAACATATAAAGGATATGTGCTCTCTGGTATCACTTTATCATCTCCGACACTTCTGGAGGTGGATTACTATGACGGTTACGGCTTTGCCGGTACCAGCCCGTTCCCTGCAGCGAACAATGCGGATTTCGCCTATGACAGCAATATAGGCACCACGTTTACATCATATTACTCTCCAAGCGCCCAGGGCCTTCCTACGGGATCTCTGCTGAAAGTGCTTGACAATACCATGGGTAATCAATACCTTTGGTCCGTGAGCTATTTTGATTACAAGGCGCAGGTGGTGCAGCACAGGGTTTCCACCCATCTTGGCGGAGTCGAGAAGGACTGGTTCGGATACGACTTCGTTGGCAATGTGACGGCTCAGAAGACTGAGCACAAGCCATCATCAGGCACGTCCCTTATTGAAACCACAACCCAGTCATATGACATCTGGGGCAAGCCTCTGGTCACCACTCATCAGACAGGCTCCGGTAACGCTCAGACCGTTTCAAACAAGACCTATGACAAGGTGGGACGGCTTTCATCGGATACCCGCAACGGGACATCCGCCCTCGCCTCTACATATACATACAACATCCGCTCATGGGTGACCGGCATCAGCGGGACACTCTTCACTGAACAGCTCAAGTACCAGGATGTCACTCCGAAGCGTTGGGGAGGAGACATCTCCAATATGTCATGGAAGGACAACCGAAACTCCGATACTGATTCGTATGCTTTCACTTATGACGGTATTGGACGGTTGTTGAATGCTTCATATACGGATCACACAAATGACTCATCGGTGAAGTTCTCAGAGAATGTGACATATGACACAAGCGGAAACATCCAGAGCCTGGAGCGCTACGGCCGCACCGGTTCTTCCTCATATGGGAAGATAGACAACCTTGCCTATTCGTACAGTGGTAACAAGCTTTCATCGGTCAAGGATACTGGATCTGCCGGCTACAGCTCTGACTTCCGTTTCTCGGATGGAACGAATACGACGTATAGCTACACTTACGACACGGCTGGCCGTATGACGGCAGACGCCAGCAAGGGTATATCTTCCATTACCTGGAATATCCTCAGCCAGCCTCAGGCTATAACGTTCTCCGATGGTTCCACAATCAATTACAAGTACGCCGCCGATGGAACAAAACTCCAGGAGGTAAAGACGGGACCTAGTAATACTGCAACCACAGATTATACCGGGACACTCGTCAAAGAAAACGGAACTAACTCACGCCTTTTGTTCGGCAATGGATACGTGACTTTAACAGACAATGCATATCACTATTTCATAACAGACCATCTGGGTTCCGTACGTGTTGTCGCTTCAGCAACTGGAACGGCAGAAGAATATAACCATTACTATCCTCTCGGAGGATTATTGCCGTCATCATCGTCAAGCACTGGCATCCAACCCCTCAAGTTCCAGGGCAAGGAATGGGGAGCTGGCAATGACGTAGACCTCAACCTCTATGACTTCGGCGCCCGCCGCTACGACCCCTCCATCGGCCGCTGGCTCTCACAAGACCCTCTCGCAGAGAAATACTATAGTATAAGTCTCTATGTTTTTTGTATGAATAGCCCAATTAATCAAGTAGATAAAACAGGAGAAGATCCTATTTATGCCAAGTCTTTCTGGGGAAGAATAGAATCTATTGGCAATGACGGTAGAAATAATAATGTATCTTATTTAGTCAGAGGTGATATTCGTAGGTCCGTTTTAAAATCAACTAAAAAAGGAGTTGATTATAGTGCGCCATTAACAGAAGGAAGGAACGTTATCATTATTCCGAGAGGAGAACAAATGAAAGCTATAATGAAGTCTGTCTCAGACACAGAAGAAACCGGACGTGAAAACGGGGGACATTTTTTAAAGAATAATACTAACGTTTATAGATGGGATGCAGGATCTCCGCCTAATTCAATTAGAGACAAAGAAGGGTCTATTACAGGAGCCAAAGCAACTTTAAAAAGTTTTACTATTAATGGTATAGATGTAAGGCCCCAAGATGCATCAACAATTTCTTTATGGTGGCATGTCCATCCAAACATTTCTGTGGATGGAATTCAATTAGGTTATTCAACTCCTTCTGACGCGGATTTCCGAATACAAAAATCACTTGAAAGCAAGAATTATAATGGGAATACCTTTGTAATAGGAACTCGGGACAAGAAAGTGAATTTCTATAATGGGAGTAAATCTATTATGATTATTAGATACTCAGATTTCGTAAAAATGGGAGGTCAATAAATGTATTCTTCAAAAGCTATTATTACTGGGTTAATCACTATTATGTTTATTAGTCAATCTTGTAGCTCT
>JAFWPT010000092.1 GCA_017509375.1 Bacteroidales bacterium
CGCCAACTTCTCCTATCTGAAGAACCGGGTCACCTACCTGCTCCCGTCTCTTCCGAGAATCACGCAGAGCCCGGCCTCGGGCAGTAACTACCCGACCGAAACGGTATTCGAAGTCGGACAGCCTATCTGGTATATCCGCGGTTATATCTATGACGGCGTCAAAGAGGACGGCACCCCCAACCTCCGGGATGTCAACGGGGATGGCCAGATCAGCGATGCCGATATGACCAACATCGGTAAGGGTCTTCCTGATTTCACCTATGGTATTACCCTCAGCCTTGAATGGAAAGGCCTGGACTTCGTCATGTTCGGTTCCGGCCAGGGTGGCTGCGAGATCCTGAATACGCTCTACCGTGCCGGCTATCACAACTCCCTCCGTTACTTCTATCTGAATTCCAGGACCGATGCGAACCCGAATGGCAAGTTCCCTGAACCCGCAAAGGTGTCGGGCGACATGAATTTCTGGGGTTCCACTGCTGCCATCTTCAGCGGCGCGTTCTTCAAGATCAAGCAGGTTCAGCTCGGTTACACGCTTCCTCAGCAGTGGACAAAGAAGGTGCTCATGAAGCAGCTCCGCATGTTCGTTTCTCTTGATGATTTCTTCACCTTCACCAACTATCCGGGTATGGATCCTGAGACGGCCACTTCCGGTCAGGCCTCCGGCCGCGGTGTGGATATCGGTGCCTATCCTAGCATGCGTAAAGTTATGCTTGGTGTAACTGTTTCTTTCTAATTCATAGGAGACAATGATTATGAAAAAATATATTTTAGCCGTTACGGCGATTTGCGCATTATTTTTCTCTGCCTGCACCAGTCAGCTGGACATCCCGCAGAAGGGTGTCGTTGCTTACGAGACCTACTACACGTCCGATGAGGCTGCTGAGGCGGCTCTGGTCAATGTATATGCCAAGATGGTTCAGAATGTCTACGGTTCCATCGGTAACTGGAATCCGTATTTCTTCATGATGAACTACTCGGCAGACGATGTATTTGCCGCTGGTAAGAACAAAGACGACCATCTGGATGTGCGTCTTTTCAACGAGTATCGCTATGATGCATCCTATGAAATCATCAAGCGGGTGTACACCAGCATTTATCAGGCCATCTACGCCTGCAACCTCCTGATCGACAACTTCACCAAGGAAGGGGCCTATTCCAGCCCGGTGGTGGACCGCTGTGTCGCTGAGGCGAGGGTTGTCCGCGCATGGCTGCATATGACTGCGGCCCTCACCTGGCAGCGCCCGCCGCTGGTGGATCACTGCCTGACCGATGAGGATCCCACGAACGTGGAGTCCCAGAAGTTCCTGCTTGACTGGTGTATCAATGAATGCGCCCTTGCGCTTCCTAACCTGAGAGAAAGAAGCAGCAAGCTCGACAAGGACGCCACCACGTATGTGACCAAGGGCTTCGCTCAGTTCGTTGCAGGTAAGTCTGCCGTTTTTGCCAACGAGATGGATGTCGCCCGCAAATATCTCGGCGACCTGATCGCCTCCGGCAAATATGAACTTGTCCCGGGTGACCGCTGGTGGGAGAATTTCCATACTCCCGGCGACGGCAACGAGGAAAAGATCTTCGAGCCGAACTGGGTATATGACTCCAACAACTCCTCTTCGGACAACCAGTCCCGTGCCAAGTGGAATCAGAATAACACGCTCAACTGGCGTGGTAAGAACATGAATTCCTGGCCGGTCTGCCAGGCAACCACCGGTTGGAACGGCGGCGCCATCAACGGCTACTTCGCCGATAAGTTCCTCGAGCATGACGGTAACGGTCCCCGCCGTATGGGTACCTTCTTCACGGCTGACGAATGGCTTTACGGCATCGACAGCGACGGCAATGAGATTTTCGACAAATTCCCCTGGATGCGCTGGGATACCGACTATGTCGGCAACAACCACACTTCCGGCCAGCTGAAGCCGGCTTCCGAATGGACGCTTGCGGACAAGAAGAAAGATCCGAAGAGAGGCATGAACGCCAACGGCTTCTTCGGCCGCACCTATTATATGAACTGGAAGTTCATGTCCCTCAACGGCATCGATGTCGTCCCCGAGGTTTCCTCCGGTGCATCCAACCAGTCCAATTCCAAGTGCGCCCGCTACGCTGAAGCCCTCCTGCTTTATGCCGAGGCCTGCATCGGCAGCAGCGACGCCGCAAAGGGTAAAGAAGCGCTCAACCAGATTCAGCGCCGTGCAGAAGTGCCTGAGACCGAGCTCACCCTCGCCATTGTCCAGGAAGAGAAGCAGTACGAACTCTGGTTCGAAAGCTGCCGATTCCACGATGTCGTCCGCTGGGGCATCGCCGACCAGGTGTGCGGCAAGGACCTCGACCGCTATCCCGAGGCTTTCGACGGCATGTCCAAGAACAAGGAGCCGGAGCACAGATGGTACTACGTCGAGAGAAAGCCTTATGAAGGTATCCCTCACCAGTTCGTCAAAGGCAAGCACGAGTATTTCCCGTTCCCGGCAGATGTCTGCATGATCAATCCTGCACTTCATCAGCTCAACGGTTGGGCGACTGAATAATAGCAGCATCCCTTTAGAAAATACCTTTTATTGGCCGGGCCGCGCAATTTGCGCGGCCTGCGCCGTTTTTTAGGTCACGATTTGAGTATTTTTTGCCGCAATTTGCGTCATCCCGAAAAACAAGTGAATAATTACACTACATTTGAGCAGTGTGCATTACCAGATAATTACTTAACTTTTATTTATAACCATTATTCATTTTAACCAAAAACCAACAAAAATGTTTAAAAAACTGCTCAAAGTAGCAAGCATCTTTATGATGCTCAGTGCTTTATGGGGAGGCATCTCCGCATACGCCCAGAGCCAGGCCATTTTTGGCAAGGTCGTCGATGCCGAAGGGCAGGCGCTCATCGGCGCCGCCGTCCTGGTGCCCGGCACCAGCAACGGTACCACGACCGACCTCGATGGCAACTTCAACATCCGCGTCGCCCCCGGCACCGTGCTGGAGGTTTCCTGCATCGGCTATGTGACCCGTCGCGTCAGCGCGGCTGACAACATGGTCGTCACCCTGCAGGACGACGCTGAAATGCTCGAAGAGACCGTGGTCATCGGCTACGGTGTCCAGCGCAAGAAACTCGTGACCGGATCGACGGTCAACGTGTCCGGCGAGAAACTCGCCGCGACCCGCGCCGTCGACGCCTTCGGCGCCCTGCAGAGCCAGGCCGCCGGCGTGAACATCCTGCAGAACTCCGGTCAGCCGGGCGAAAGCTACAAGGTCACCATCCGCGGTATGGGCACCAAGGGTTCCAACACCCCGCTCTACGTCGTGGACGGCGTCCCGGGCGCTTCCATCACGGCCCTTTCCACCAACGACATCGAGTCCATCGACGTCCTGAAGGACGCGGCCTCCAGCGCCATCTACGGTGCCCGCGCCTCCAACGGTGTCATCCTCGTGACCACGAAGAAGGGTAAGGCCGGCAAGGTACAGGTCACCTTCGACGGCTACTACGGCTGGCAGAACCCGAACACCAACGGCGTCACTCCGCTGAACGCCAAGCAGTACATGGAGATCAACGACAAGGCTTACGAGATCCAGGGCGCTTCCACCTATGACTGGGCTTCCCTCATACCGAAGCAGTACGCCCAGATCATGAACGGCACCTGGAACGGTACCAACTGGCTCGAAGAGACCATCGTCCACAACGCGCCGATCCACGACGAGTCCATCAACATCACGGGCGGTTCCGACGTGTCCCGCTTCGCCGTGGGCTTCTCCAACTTCGGCCAGACGGGTACCATCGGTTATCCCGCCACGCCGCAGTACGACCGCAACACCTTCCGCCTCAACTCCGACTACACCCTGATCCGGAAGAACAACCGCGACATCCTCAGGCTGGGTGAGAACATCACCTTCACCACCACGAACAAGAAGGGCATCAGCATCGGCGGCGTGTATTCCAACAACCTCCGTAACCTGCTGCGCATGACCCCGCTCCTGCCGGCCTACAACGAAGACGGCGGCTTCTACACCTACGAGCAGCGCAAGGCGGACGGCTGGGACTTCAGCGACACCACCGTGAACCCGCTCGAGGAGATGACCTACAAGCGCAGCCAGCGCTACAGCAAGGGCTACCGCCTGCAGGCCAACGCCTACCTGGAGTTCATTCCCATCAAGGGCCTGACCATCCGCTCCAGCTTCGGCTGGCTGTACAACCACTCCGAGAGCCGCAGCTATGTTCCGGAGTACGTCCTCAGCGGCAAGACCCAGAATCCGGAAGATGACGTCACGCAGAGCCAGTCCTACAGCACCCGCTGGACGCTGGAGAACACCGTCAACTGGGTCCACTCCTTCGGCAACCACAACCTCGACGTCCTCCTGGGCCAGTCCCTCGAGAAATGGGGTTACGGCAGCGGCCTGAGCATCACCAACTCCATCTCCCTCTTCCCGGGCTCCTTCGACCACGCCTACATTGACAACACCAACGGCGGCGCGGCGGACGCCCGCTTCACGAGCATCTCCGGCTATCCGAACAGCCAGGGCGCCCTGTCGTCCTTCTTCGGCCGTATCAATTATAACTACAAGGAGACCTACCTGCTCTCCGCCGTGCTCCGCGCCGACGGTTCCTCCAACTTCGCCCGCGGTCACCGCTGGGGCATCTTCCCCTCCGCTTCCGCCGGCTGGATGGTCTCCAACGAGCCCTTCATGGACTTCAGCAAGAACTGGCTGAGCTTCTTCAAGCTCCGCGCCAGCTGGGGCCAGAACGGTAACTGCAACATCGACCCGTTCCAGTACCTGGCCACCATCGCCTTCACCTCGCCCTACTACTTCTCCGACATCAACAAGCCGGAAGTGGGCGCCTATCCCGACATCCTCCCGAACGAGAACGTGAAGTGGGAGACCTCCGAGCAGCTCGACCTGGGCTTCGACGCCCGCTTCTTCCGCAGCCGCCTCGGCATCTCCTTCGACTGGTA
>JAFWPT010000093.1 GCA_017509375.1 Bacteroidales bacterium
GGACCTGCTTGACGCATTCGACCTCTCCGTCCTGCCATTCGCCCTGGAGGCCGGCCGCCACGCCACCGTCACCCGGAAGTACATTTCATTCCTCTGATATTGAATCCTTTCAAGATTATTGTTATATTTGCAAGTACTGACCAACACTTGCAAAGCCTTGAAACGTAAAACCAAGAAATCCCCGGCCGTCTCGCCCGACTTTCTGGACAGGCAGCGGGAGTCCCTGCGCCGTACCCACAGGCAGGTCATCTATCTGAACGAAAAAGAACTGGCAGCCATAGACGAGTATTGCCGCCAGTTCAAGATTTCCGCCAAGTCGGCGCTTTACCGACAGGCCATCATGGAGAGGATCCTGGCCGGTCTGGACCAGAACCATCCCACCCTTTTCTAATCCCTCCGCGCCATCGCTATGTAGTATAGCAGGGTGGCAAGCGAGCCGATTGCCGCTATGACATAGGTGTAAGCCGCCCATTTGAGCGCATCGGCCGCCATGGGGGCCGTTTCGACGTCCGCTATCGCCGACTGCTTGAGCCAGGCGACGGCGCGCTGGCTGGCATTGATCTCTACAGGCAGGGTGACGAAGCTGAAGATCGTCGTGGCTGCGAAGAGGGCTATGCCCAGCCACAGCAGCGCGGGGGTTATGCTGATGAGCAGGACACCCAGCAGGAGCACCCACTGGACAGCTTTGTTGGCGAACGTGACCACGGGGACGAGCTTGGTGCGCAGCCTGAGCGGGGCGTAGCCCTGCGCGTGCTGCAGCACGTGGCCGCACTCGTGTGCGGCGACCGCTGCAGCGGCGATGCTGCGCTGGCCGTACACCGATTCGCTGAGGTTGACCGTCATGGTCTCCGGGTTGAAATGGTCCGTGAGTTCACCGGGGATGCAGGTAATCCTGACATTGGTCACCCCGTTCTGCTCGAGCATCCTGCGGGCGACTTCGGCGCCGGTAATACCTCCGGGAGTAGGGACCTGGGAATATTTCCTGAACCTGCTCTGCAGGGTCTGCTGGATGACGAAACTGGCGATCATCACAGCGATGACTACGATCCAAATATTCATGTCTTGCTAGTTTAACGTTTCTTGCAATCCCAAAGATACAAAAACCTCTCCTATTATTCAATCATGACTTTTTGTCATTGTTGCGCTTTTTAGTAATTTTGCAGGTTGTAAAAGAGTACAGATGCAACATCCGGAAAACGATTTCTCAAGGCTGGAGCTCAATCTCCCGGCCTGCCAGGAGAACTACCGATACTTCCGCTCCCGTCTGGAGCCTTCCACCAGGCTGCTTGTCCTGGTGAAGGCCAATGCATACGGGCACGGTGCGGTGGAGTTCGCCGCGATGATGCAGTCCTGCGGCGCCGATTACCTTGCCGTCGCCCTGCCCGTGGAGGGCATGGAGCTCCGGCAGGCCGGTATCAGCCTTCCCATCCTGGTCCTTACGGCAGGGACAGACTTCTTCGAAGAGATCATCGACAATCATCTGGAGCCGGGCATCCCCAACCTTTACACGCTGAAGGCCCTCTGCGAGGTGCTGTCGGCGCGCGGGATGCAGGATTACCCCATACATATCAAGCTCGATACCGGCATGCACCGCCTCGGCTTCATGCCGGCCGAGATGCCGGAGCTCATGTCTTTCCTGAAAGACTGTCCTTGGGTGAGGGTGAAATCGGTGTACTCGCACCTTGCTGCGGCGGAGGACCCGTCGGCCGACGACTTCACGCTCGGGCAGATCGGCCTGTTCAAGGCCGGGGCCGACGAACTTTCCGCATCGCTGGGCTACAGGCCGATGTACCATATCCTCAACTCTGCCGGCATAGAGCGCTTCCCTCAGTACCAATACGACATGGTCCGGCTGGGCATAGGCATCTACGGCATAAGTTCATTGCCGGGAGTGAAGCTCGCACCTGTGGCTTCCCTGAAGGTGAAAGTGCTGCAGATCAAGAAATTGACTCCTCTTGACGGAGCCATCGGCTACGGCCGTTTCGGGCATATAGCCCCGGAAGGGACGGTCATAGCCACTGTGCCGGTCGGTTATGCCGACGGCATAGACCGGCACCTGGGCCGCGGCCACGCCTCCTTCTCGCTGAACGGGCACCGCGTCCCCACGATAGGCAATATCTGCATGGACATGTGCATGCTGGACGTGACCGGGGTCCCGGCCAAGGCCGGCGATACCGTCACTGTCTTCGGAGAGGATCCGACCGTGTCCGAACTGGCCGACATCCTCGATACCATTCCTTACGAGATCCTGACTTCCGTGCCGCGCCGCATCGAGCGCGTCATCATCAGAAAAAAGCAATAGGGCCCTGACATGAACCCCGAAAGTGAGACAAAACACTTTCGGGGTTTTGTTATGTACAAAAAGCACACTTATGAAGACCGCCTTAAGTATATGAAGTTACTTGAGGAGGGTTATTCCGTTAGACACATTGCGACTCATTATGGTATCTCC
>JAFWPT010000094.1 GCA_017509375.1 Bacteroidales bacterium
ACGAAGCAGCGGTTGTCGAAGAGAGTAGCCTTTGCGCTGTAGGCAAAAGGCTTGCCTCCGAGTTTGATCTGGTCTTTCCACTGGAGCTGCAGTTCCCAGCCCACGTCGCGGGTGGAACCGTAGTTGCCCTTGGGAGTGGATGCGCCGAGCTGTGCGGGCAGGGTAGGTCCGGCAACCAACATGTCCTTGGTGTCCTTGATGTAGGCGTCACCGGAGAAAGACAGGCGGTTGTTGAAGATATCGAAATCCAAACCTACGTCGTATGTGGTAACGGTTTCCCAGGTAAGGGATTCAGGCACAAGGCTGGTAGGGGAGATGGTGTAAGGGACCTTTGTTCCGCCCACCAGGACGCTTGACTTGGAAACAGACCAGGTATCCATGAAATAGTAGTCGGAAATGTTGGCGTTACCCAGGGAACCTGCATTTGCCCTCAGCTTGAGGTTGTTGAGCCAGGTTTTTGCCCCCTTCATCCAAGGCTCTTCGGAAATACGCCAGCCAAAGGATACGGAGGGGAAGAAGCCCCAGCGCTGGGTAGCGGGGAAACGTGAAGAACCGTCGTAACGGGCGGCTACCTCGAAGATGTATCTCTTCAGGAGGGTGTAGTTGATACGGCCGAAGAAACCAACCTCGGCACGGTCATAACCGTCGTCGTTGACACTGTACTCGTCAAGATCGAAAAGTTCGAAGGAAGGAATCTGTGGATACATGACACCCTTCCTCTGAAGATACAGGCGACGGTAGTTTGTTGATGTGAGGTTCCAGCCGGCGGTGACGTCGAGCTCGTGGTCCTCTCCGAGCTTCGGGGTCCAGTTGCCAACCACATTGGCTGCCAGGTAATCGGTATTGTAGCGCCAGTCGCTCTTGTACGTGCCTGAATATTTATTGTACTCCTTGGTACCGTTGGGACTCAGGTAACCAACTTGATGACGGGAAAGACGAAGCTGGGTGGAACGTATGGTCTTGAGGGTTACGTCACCGGTCACCTTGAGCACGTTCTTGATGGGGGTGAGCTCGACTGTGGTGGTGGAAATGGCGTCGAACTTGTTGTTCTCCTGATAGGCTTCGTCGTTGTGCCATGCATCGTAGCAAGCGGCGGCACCGGCGAAGGTGGTGGTTCCGTCTTCGTTCAGAGGAACCAGAACAGGTTGGGCGCGGATTTCGAACTGACGCTGGATAACGTAAGAACCACCTACGATCGTAGGCTGGTGGTATTTTCTCTTGAAAATGGAGGCGTTCTCGGAAATCTTCATCCAGGGAGTTACTTGGACGGAACCTTTAGCCCTGAGGTTCAAAGAATTGAACTCCTCGTTACCGAAGTTGTAGATACCATCCTGAGTGTAGTAACGTCCGCTCACGGTGAAGCTGGTCTTCTCGCTTGAGCCGGAAATGTTGAAGTTGTAGTTCTGGGTGGAATTGTAATCCTTGTAATACAAGTCGTACCAGTTGGTGCTGCCGTAATAGCGGTAGGTCCCGTCGGCTTCGTATCCGTAAGGATTCTGGTAGAACTCGTAGGTGGGATCCTGCCAGCGGCGGCAAAGTTCTTCGTAATAAGCGGTGGAGAAAGTGTCGTAACCGTTTACTGCAGAAGGATATGCCCCGTTCAATCCGCCACCCTTCTGGGGGGTACTGGCGGAGAGCTGGGAGAAGAGAATATAGTACTTTGCCCAGGTGGGACCGTCGGATACTATCTCGTCTTCCCAGATGCGTGTCCTGCGGTTGATACCGTAGGAAGCACTGAAGTTGGCGGAGACCTTGTCGGTTGCGGCCTTCTTGGTGGTCACGAGGATAACGCCGAATGCGCCATGTGCACCGTACACCGCGCAGGATGCGGCATCCTTGAGGACGGAAATGTTCTCGACGTCTTCGGGGTTGACGGTGGAAAGGTCTCCTTCCACGCCGTCTATCATCACCAGACAACCTCCACCCTGTCCCATGGAATAAGTGCCGAACTCCTTGCCGGAAGTCGCGGTACGTGATTCGTAAGATTTCTTACCGCCTCGGATGCTGATGGCGCCCTGGTGGGATGCCTTACCGTCCACGGTAACAATCTCAAGACCGGCTACCTGGCCCTGGAGGGTACGGGACACGGTAGCGTTGGTCCTGTTCTCGAGGGTCTCGCCGTCAACCATTTCGACGGCGCCTACCAGCTGGGTTTTCTTGAGGGTACCATAACCTACGACCACCGTGGCCTCCAGGACCTCGGCATCGACGGCAAGGGTAAAGTTGATTGACGAGCGACCGGAAACGGCCTCTTCGACCGTCTTGTATCCGATACTCTGGCAAATAAGGACTGCGTTGGGCGATACCTGAAGGGTATATTTTCCGTTCACGTCGGTAACGGCACCCTTGGACGTACCCTTGACCATGACGGCTGCGCCGATCACAGGGTCGTTGTTGGTATCAGCAACAACGCCGGAAACAGTCACGTTCTGCGCCAACACCGCGGAGGAGAATAGCAGCCCCAACACGAGTGCAGCGAAACTTGATTTGAATAATTTCATGGTTACTAATGATCCTAAATTTTTCTTTCAAAATTGTAAGTCTCGAAAAACAAATAGGTTAGGATTGTTAGCTGGCTATAGTTTTTGTTTTTGTTAATTCCTTGTGCGTGGTTCCTTTTTAAATATTATTACAAATACGAGTACAAATATACTTTTTTTTCAAATATATGTTCGGAAAATTTTGTTTTTTTTGCATTTATAGCATACCTTTGCGTCGTAAGTCTCAAATATGAAAAACATAATGTGGTTACGGTGCGTCGAAAGGCGAACCTTTGTTGTTGTTTTTAATAACAAAAAACATTATGAAATTTTCCAAACTATTTACAATCGGTCTGTCGGTCGTGCTGCTGCTTCTCGCCGGGTGCGACATCGATAAACCATATGAAAGAATTTCGGGAATCAATCCTTCCAAAGCGTGTCCCGAGAACTTCGAGCTGGACGTTGACGGAATGTCAAGTACGTCGATCTCTTTGTTCTGGGACGGAAAGAAAGCTGTTTCTGAAGGAGCTCTCTCTTTCACGGTGCAGCTGACTGATTCCCTTACCGCTGCCGGTGACAACTACAATTCCAACGTGGCGAAGACTATCCTCGCCCAGGATACGGCCGGCAATGTCAACGAAGCATGTTCATTCAACAAGCTCAGCAAAGGTGACAGGTACTACGTGAGGATCAGAGCGAATTACGCTTACTCCGTCTATTCCGAGTGGGTGTATCTGAAGCGCGACGACATCGTGGTGCAGGTCAGCGTCGGAAACGGCCTGGTCATCTCCGAGTTCGTGGCTCCTCAGGATCTCGCGGCAGTAGCCAAGACCTACAGCTCAATTCTGGTCACCTGGTCTATGACAGGTCCGGCGGAGGGTTACCAGCTTGAATATATGAAGGCCGGTGCCGGCGACTGGACAATTGCCGGCGACAACATTGTGGACGGCAGTTATCTCCTTACCGGACTGGATCAGGAAAGCACTTACGATATCCGCGTCAAGGCTTTCAAGACCGAGGGCGGCGAGAAAGTCTTTACAGATTACTCCACCATAAACGGCGTCAAGACTCCTGTCAAGCCGGACTTCAAGCCTCAGATTACCGATGCCGAGCAACTCTCCAGATTCTTCAGCGAGATTGCCGAACAGGCCGGTAATTCCGATGTCTATACCCTTGAGAACGACATAGACATGACCGGCTACGACATAATCTCCGCCAAGAACTTTGCGGGCACCTTCGACGGCAAGAACCACAGCATCAAGAACTGGTCCAACGGAGGCGAGCCGCTCTTCCAGGTCAACGAAGGCACAATCAAGAACCTCGTCATAGATGCCAGCTGCCAGATGACAATCATTCCAGGCCACATGGGCTTGATCGTGGCGTCCAATGCCGGTACCATCGAGGGCTGCGTCAACAACGCCAATGCTACCTGCGAAGGCGATTTGACCGAGGTTACCTACTTCGGTGCCATTGCAGGCCGTTCGACCGGCTTGGTGAAGGACTGTGTGAACAACGGTAAGATCACCTTCAACACATCCGCAGGCGAAAAGTCCAACAACTGCATAGGCGGCGTAGTCGGCCAGTTTGAGGCTGCCCCCGGAGTGGTGGGCGTAGAGAACTGTACCAACAACGGCGCAGTCGCTTTCAGCACCGGAAGTACACCTAAGAATATGTATATAGGCGGTGTCATCGGCGGCTCCGTGGTAAATGCCAAGGGCGGAAATTCCGACAACAACCTGAAGGACTACGGTATCGTGAAGGGTTGCGTCAACACCGGCGCAGTTTCCCATGTCTGGGCGGTCAACTCCAGCGGTTCATACTGCGACGTGGGCGGTGTGATCGGATACCTTGAGGGCTTCATCGAAGGCTGCACCAACAAGGGAAGCGTGAAGCTGCAGGACAACGACGATCCTGCCGCATCCAGTACCCGTCCTGCAGTCGGCGGCGTGGTCGGCTATGTGACGTAGGGCGCCAAGGACTGCGTGAATGAAGGAACCGTGACTGCGAAGGGTATCTGGGCTGCCGGAACTGAAGGCAACGCCGGAGCCGGCGGTATCCACCAGCCTTTGTTCGGCGGCGTCATCGGCGGTGCAGGCGAGCTCTACCTCGCTCATTGCGACGGTCTCGTGAGCGGCTGTATCAATAAGGGCAAGATGGACCTCCAGGTCTGCCAGAAGACGGGCGGCGGTACCCAGGCCGGCGGCGGCGGTGTCGTGGGTTATTCCAGCATCGATATCGACGACTGCCACAACCAGGGCGAGCTGAACATAGGCCTGTGGCACAAGATTGCCCGCGTGGGCGGCGTGATCGGCTGGTCTTATGCGAAGAACATCACCAAGTGTACCAACACCGGTGCCTTGACCTTCGACTGCAACAGCGGCGCCCTCGGTTCCACCACCAGCAACTACTTCTCCTATCAGGATTACGTAGGCGGTATAGTGGGCGCATCGCTCATAGCCGCCAACATCACCGACTGCGAGAACAGCGGTACCGTTACCTATAAGGGCGGTGTCACCCAGGCGGTTCTCAACTACATCGGCGGCATTATGGCTACCTAC
>JAFWPT010000001.1 GCA_017509375.1 Bacteroidales bacterium
AAGACGACGATGAAAGCACTGTTCCCCATAGCGGCAGTTTTACTGCTGGCGGCCTGCACTCCGGATATTGACCTGGAAGAAGGCAAGCCTCTTAAGCCATTAACGCTCACCACGAAACAGCAGACCTTCGTGGATGCCGGCAACGATTTCTCCTTCCGTTTCCTGGATGAGGTGGAGGCCGTAACCGGGGAGGATTACGTCATCTCACCACTGAGTATGCAGTTTCTTCTCGGGATGATTCTGGACGGGGCGAAAGGAGCTACCGCGGATGAAATCTGTGCCACTCTCGGCTATGGTGAAGGGGAGGCTGCCGAGGTGGATGCGTACGCCCGTACCATGCTGGACCAGCTTCCTGCGATGGACAACAAGACCAAGCTTACCATGGCCAATGCCATCATCGTGGACCAGGGCTTTACATTGAACGACAGTTACTCCTCCAATGTGCGGGAATTCTACGATGCGGAGGTTTCCAACCTTCCGTTCAGCGATAGGGAAGGCAGTGCCGCCATCATCAACAAATGGTGCTCGGACCACACGGAGGGCCTTATCCCCAAAATACTCGACGAGACTGATCCGGATATGCTGGCATACTTGCTTAACGCATTGTATTTCAAGAGCCAGTGGAGGTCCAAGTTCGATGTCGCTGCAACTTCCGAGGAGAAGTTCAGCTATTCCGACGGCAGCACAGGCAGCGTGAAGATGATGCGGCAATACACCAATTTTTCTTATGCCGAGACCGACTGGTTCCAGGCAGTGAACCTGCCCTACGGCAATGGGGCTTTCGTGATGACGGTCTTGCTCCCGAAGGGAAAATTCACTACCGAGCAGGCTGCCCGTTATTTCTGCAAGAACTCCTGGAGCGACTTCCGCAATTCCATGATGACCTGCAGTGTAGATCTTTGGCTGCCGCGTTTTGAAACCGCCTTCGGCATCCGGCTCAATGATCTTCTCTCCAAAATGGGAATGCCTCTTGCGTTTATCCCTGAGGCGGATTTCAGCCAGATGTCTCCGTATGCCCTCTGCCTCAGTTTCGTACGGCAGGATGCTGTAATCAAGGTGGATGAAGAAGGCACCGAAGCAGCAGCAGTTTCCAGCGCCGGGGTTTACAAAAACACTTCTGTCGGAAACGAAGCTCCTCCGGTTATTTTCCACGCAGACCATCCTTTTGTGTACATCATTTCTGAACAGAGTTCAGGCGCGGTGCTTTTCGCTGGAAAATATGGCGGAAAGAAAAAGGTGCAAAAGTAGGAAATTCCATATATTATTAGTATCTTTGGCCGTTATTCACATTTGAATGACGGGAGGTTTCGGTGTCCACTCCCGGATGGGAGCAGGGCCGCATGGTGGAGAGCAAGCCGCTTAAATCTTGGCCTCGACCGGGACTTGGTTTTTTACCCGGAGCCGGAGAGGGGAAGATATGCGCAATAATTCGTAAAATTTAATTTCAAAGTGAAAATCGCAATTGCAGGAACAGGCTACGTTGGCCTTAGCATTGCTACGCTTCTGGCTCAGCATCACGAAGTTACAGCCGTTGATGTGATTCCGGAAAAAGTAGAGAAAATCAACAAGAAAGTATCGCCTATTCAGGATGAGTACATCGAAAAGTATCTGACCGAAAAATCGCTGAATCTGTTGGCGACCCTGGATGCGCGCAGCGCTTATGCGGGTGCTGAGTACGTGGTGATAGCGACACCTACCAATTACGACCCGAAGAAGAACTTCTTCGACACTTCGCACGTGGAGGAAGTGATCAATCTGGTGCTGGAAGTGAACCCGGATGCGGTAATGGTAATCAAGAGCACCGTGCCGGTGGGCTATACCAAGAGCGTGCGGGAAAAGTTCAGCTACCGTGAGCGGCAGGCCGACGGCAGCTTCAAGGTAGTGGTGCCAAGGATTATCTTCGCGCCGGAATTCCTGCGCGAGAGCAAGGCTCTCTACGACAACCTCTACCCCAGCCGCATAATAGTGGGTTACGACGACGAGTCTCTTGCCGGGGCTGCGAAGCGCTTCGCGGCCATAATTGCCGAAGGTGCCGTCAAGCAGGACGTGCCGGTTCTGTTCATGGGAAGCACTGAAGCGGAGGCGGTGAAGCTGTTTGCCAACACCTACCTCGCCCTTAGGGTGAGCTTCTTCAACGAACTGGACACCTATGCCGAGATGAAAGGTCTTGATACGCAGTCGATTATTGAAGGCGTAGGGCTTGATCCCCGCATCGGCACACACTACAACAATCCCAGTTTCGGCTACGGCGGCTACTGTCTGCCCAAGGATACCAAGCAGCTGCTTGCCAATTTCAACGATGTGCCGGAGAACCTTATCAAGGCCATTGTGGACAGCAACCGTACGCGTAAGGACTACATCGCTGACAGGGTACTCGACAAGGCCGGCTACTACACGGCATCAAGCGCCTACGACACCGCCAAGGAAAAGGAAGTGGTCGTGGGCGTTTACCGTCTTACGATGAAGAGCAACAGCGACAACTTCCGCCAGAGCGCCATACAGGGCATCATGAAGCGTATTAAGGCGAAGGGCGCCAAGGTCATAATCTACGAACCCACGCTGGAAGACGGCACTACCTTCTTCGGCTCCCGTGTGGTCAACGACCTTGCCTCTTTCAAGCGGCAGTCCGATGCCATCATAGCAAACCGCTACGATGTCGCGCTGGACGATGTGGCCGCCAAAGTGTACACCAGGGTTATTTTCAAACGAGACTAAGATGCAGTACCACATTTTCAGTCCCTACCGTGTATGTCCGCTGGGGGCTCATGTTGACCATCAGCGCGGAATAGTTACCGGTTTCGCCATAGACAAGGGCGTGGACCTTCTTTTCGACGTCCGTCAGGACTCCAAGGTGGTCCTGGACAGCGAGTCTTTTTCCGGTCACGTGGAGTTCGATATTTCCACCCCTTCCCTTGTGAAACAGGGGAACTGGGGCGATTATGCCCGCGGGGCCAAGTTCGCCCTGCAGAAACGTTTTATGCTTCAGAAGGGCATAGAAGGCGTTATCAGGGGTTCGCTTCCGGTCGGGGGACTGTCATCCAGCGCGGCTGTGCTGATTGCATATGTGATGGCTTTCGCCAAGGCCAACAGCATCAACCTTGCTCCCTTCGAGGTGATGAAGATTGCTTCGGAGGCGGAGAGGGAATACATAGGGCTGAACAACGGCCTGCTGGACCAGGCATGCATTGCCCTGGGCAAGAAAGACCATCTGCTCATGCTGGATTGCGAAAGCAACGAATACAGGCTCATTCCCAAGGCCGGGAATATGCCGGAATTCGAGTTCGGCATATTCTTCAGCGGACTTACTAGGAGCCTGATGTCTTCCGATTACAACCTTCGGGTAACCGAATGCAAGACCGCGGCGTGGATTGTACAAGCCTATGAGAATGTCCCTTTGAAGGCGCACGACAAGACCTTCCTCCGGGATGTGCCGGAGTCTTCGTTCAAGCGCAACAGGGATAAGATGCCTCCCCGCTTCGCCAGGAGGGGAGATCATTTCTACTCCGAGCACAAGCGTGTGCGGGAGGGGATAACCGCCTGGGAAACCGGGAACCTGGAGTGGTTCGGCAGTTTGTCCAAGGCTTCCTGCGAGAGCTCGATTCACAGCTATGAATGCGGTTCTCCCGAGCTGATAGCTATCTACGAGGCTATGCTCACTACGGAAGGTATCTACGGAGGGCGTTTCTCCGGGGCTGGTTTCAAAGGGGCGTGTATCGCACTTGTGGATCCCCGAAAGAAGGCGCTTATTGAGAAAGAGATTACGGAAAAGTATCTGGCCCGCTTCCCCCAGTACAAGGATTCCTTCAGGGTATTCTTCTGCAAGAGCGACGACGGGGCCCGCTTTGTAACCGAGTTATGAAATCGATAGTTTTAGCCGCCGGTTACGCTACAAGGCTTTATCCATTGACCGAAAATTTCCCGAAGCCCCTTCTGGAAATAGGCAACAATACGATTCTGGGCCGCTTGCTGGATGACATCGACGCCATACCGGAAGTCACCGGTCATATTGTGGTGACTAACGGGAAGTTTGCACCGGATTTCGAAGCTTGGGCGGCGCAACGGGCAAAGGGGACCAAGCCCGTGCAGGTGCTGTCCGACGGTACCTTTACCAACGAGACGCGGCTGGGCGCCGTACGGGACTTGATCCTGGCGCTCGAGGCTTTCTCCGTTGACGAGGATGTCCTGGTGCTGGCGGCGGACAATATCCTGGATTTCAGCTTGAGCGGCTTCGTGGATGAATTCCGCCGCCGGGGCACGTCCATGATTATGTGCCACCACGAGCCGGAGATATACAAACTGCAGCGTACCGGAGTGATTGAAGTGGACGGCGACATGCGGGTGCTCCAGATGCAGGAAAAGCCGGAGGTCCCTGTAAGTCATTGGGCAGTACCGCCTTTCTATATTTATGCCAAGTCGGATCTGCCGTTGATACGGGAGGCCCTCGGCCATGGGTGCGGTTTCGATGCCCCAGGTAACCTTGCGCATTATCTTGTGGATGCGACAGTCATCCATGCATGGCCTATGCCGGCAGGCCGTTTCGATATAGGCTCCCTGGATACTTACGAAGAAGCAAAAAGGCGATACGCCTGAAGGCAAGCTTAATTTGGAGAGATGAAGAGCATTTTAGTTACCGGCAGTGCCGGATTTATTGGAAGCAATCTGGTTCTCAGGCTCATAGCGGGCGCAGAACCGGTGAGGATAGTGGGCTTGGATAACTTGAACAGTTATTACGATCCGAAGCTGAAAGCGTATCGTCTTGGGGTAATCGAAAGCAAGCTCGTCGCTCATCCGGAACACCGCTACGAATTCGTGAAGGGCAGCATAGCCGACCGTGAGCTGGTCTTCCGCCTGTTCGAAGAAAACCGATTTGACATAGTGGTGAATCTGGCCGCCCAGGC
>JAFWPT010000095.1 GCA_017509375.1 Bacteroidales bacterium
GTAGGAGTTGAATGCCGATGGGAGGGGCTGAACCGTTTCGTTGCAAATATACAGAAAAGATTTTTATTCGTGAAGGTGATTTATACGAACCGCTTGATTTTTTGTAGGGTCCCGATGCTGGTCCCGGTTATCGCATGGACATTCCGGAGCGAGATGCCTTTCCGGAGAAGACCGATTTCCTTCTGGTACTGGTCCTTGTAGGCATCGTCGCTCTTGCGGTAGGTGGATGGTCTGCCCATCTTGACCCCATCCCGGCGGCACTTGGCGATATACAGGTCACGACCGCTTGCCATCCGTTCCTTGATGGTCAACCGCTCCATCGACGCTATCTCAAGGAGAATGGTGCAGATGAGCGATGCGACCGGATTGACCTTTCCATCCGGGTTGAGGGTGTTGAGGTTGTAATTCTTGATGTGGAGCGATACCCCATTCTCGTTGAGGTAGTAGATAACCTTCAGTGCCTCGAGGGTATTACGCCCCAGACGGTCGATAGAAAGGCATACGACCCGGTTCAGGCGATGCTCCTTGACATACTCCACCAGCCCGGAGATTTCCTCTCTGTCGGCGTTTTTCGTGGCTCCGCTGACCTTGTTAGCGAATACCTTCACGACATCCCAGTTCATCCGCTGACAGTAGTCGGTCAGTTCCACTACCTGTCTTTCGTAGTCCTGTCCCTGCGTCGAGACCCTTGCCAGTATTGCTACCTGTTCCATAACTACAAAACCGCTACGATGTTCTCCCACCTAAACGACCTCCACGCCGCTTTCTCGCAATCGAAGTAGGCGGTGGTGGCGTAATGCTCCCGGCTGATACCGTTACCGTTGATGTATCGCTCCACCAGTGCCTTCGAGGTCGTGCCGAATGCCTCCCGGAGTTCCCCGGATTTCTTCATATAGACGAAGTGGGCTACGCCGGTCCGCATCTGGTTCTTCACGTTCTCCACCATTATCGCCTTCGCACCAGCCATCAGAGCTGAGTTGGTTCTTTTGCCGATGACTGCCATCCGGGTCAGGGTCATTGAGTCAGTAGTTGCAAGCATCGTATTCATATCTTTGTTTCCTTTATCTATAGCTAAGATACAGCTAATATTTAATATATGCAAGGACCTAACAGATTATTTTTAATTTTTGCAACATTTTCTGTATCTTCGCCGGGAACAATGGGAAAAGCTATGGTTGAAATCAACGGAAAACAGGAGCGGATGGTCGTGCATCTCGAAATCGGCGGCCGCCACTTTTACTACGGGAATATTAAAGCCCTTTGTGACCACTGGGACAAAGATGCCCTCGGGGTCGGGTACGCATATCTTCGCAACTACGGCATCAGCGAAGAAAAACCCTTCCGGAATGCGAAATGCATTATCCGGAAGGGAATACTGGTTTCTAGTAAAAAAGAACGTTAGGAGAGAATATATTTGAATAATTCAACAATTCCATATATAGAGCCTGCTCCTGCTACTAGAATAACAGCAAATGTTCCTGCGCATCCTTGCTTAAGCCCTTCTTTAAAAGCAGCCTTATTTACAGCCTTATTAAGCGCTTTATCTGCAGATTTACATTTTTCTTCTAAGCGTTGGCGTCTTTCTATTACCGCCTGATAACCTTTTGTCATTATTCCTGCAGAATCTTCAATTACTACTCCATTTGAGTTATATTCAATAAGAGATTCACGGAAGTCGAGGTCAGAGACAATGTCGATTCCCGATGATTTGAGATTATCCATACCAAAAGATGAGAGTAATTCATCTGTGTCGGGAGCAGTCATATCATAAATCAACACTGAGCCTTCGTCAATATTTTGATTAAAAAGCTCAAGTAACTGAAGTATTACTTTGGAGGCTCCTTCATAGTCATAACCAAAATCCAGAGTATAGATATTCCCAACACTTGAGTATCCATTATCATCTGTAAACTCACTTTTGGTAATTTTGAAGGCTTGAATGAGAGGAGAATTTTTAAGTTTTGCCTCTCTGCCATTTTCTGCAAGCATGAAGCTTGGAATCATTAACTCAAAACCTGTATTTGCTTTATTGCCTTCACGACCAGTATTATTCGGCTGAAGATTGATGGTTTTACATACATTGAAGCCGAGAGACGTTTCCTCGGGATGTTGTTGCAATAAATCAGAATAAACCTTTATTGCAGAAGAAAGACCAGGATTTGAGTATTCCTTGGCATATTCCACATATCGGGAAACATTATGTCCTTCAGCAGCACGCTGGACCAAGAAGCTCCCACAATACTCGCAGTTGTGATGATTTGTTGCGCTTGCTCCACAATTCGGGCAAACGATTGTTTGTACTTGATTATCCATATTCACTGTTATTTGTTAAATACTCCAAAATCCATAAGGTCCTTTTGAACCTTAGTGGTGAAAGAAATAGAGAAAGATGAAAGGTCATCGAACATTGCGATGAACTCCTCGAGAGCTTGTCGAAACTCTTCTTTTGAAGATAAGGATAGCTCCTTTTCGGGATTGACGAAGAATTGCATTATTATATTCTTTTAGAAATTGAACTGCAAATGATTAAGAGCACCACTTCAAAGGCAACCATTAAGACCGTAGCGATGACAATCCCGTTATCGGATACTGTCGGGCAAGAAAAGAGTCCAAGAATGAATTCCACTACGCCGAGCAGGAGGAAAAAGAACGAGAGTCCGATGACATACCCGTCCTTCATAGGGAGCGCCTTCAAGAGGTAGATGAGAAGGGTAGTGAGGATAATGACAATACTGGTAAAGCCGACATTGAACCAGCTATAACCAGACAATAGTACCCCGGAAAGGAGGTTGAGGACGAGCGCAATGCCGCCGACAGTTAAAGAGAGATTCTTCATATCGAATTACATTTGAGGCGGGATTGGGGGCATCGGAGGAGGTGTCTGCGTCATTAAACCTGCCAGTTCCGGAGTTGAGGCAATAGTTTGCCAGTTCGCCATCCCGGGTTTCCAAACCAAGGTGCTCTCATTGATTTGCCCTTGGGCTTTCATCGCGGCAAGATTTGATAAGGTCTGACCGCCGATTTGTTGTCCATTGACGTAGACGAACCAGGTCGTTTCCTGCGGCATTGGGGGAGGGGTTGCAGCCGGCGCTGGATTGGTGTTAATTGTCTGCTGCGCCATCCCTCCCATCATTCCGCCAAACCCCATCCCTACGCCGATTCCCATCATTGAGGCAGCGCCTGAGCCTTCGTTGGCGGCCGCTTTTTCCAGTACGTCAAAACTGCGCTGCATCTGATAGACATCCTTTCCTTGAATCTTCATCTGGGCAGCCGTTGCTTTGGCTTGTTTCAACTGAATGAAACTCGGGTCGTCCTGCGGCACGTTAATGGACATGATGGCGAAATCCACCAGCGAGATGCCATACTTTGCAAATGACTTGTTGATTTCTTCGTTGCAGAACTCGGATATATCTACCAGATAACTGTTGATGTCCAGTATCGAAATACTATCCTGTGTTATTTTCCGGGAAATGGTTTGGCTGAGGCGTGATATGAGTTTTCCCTTGAAATAACTGTCAATATCCGCCGCTGAGAATGTAGGCATACTGCCGATAAGGGTTTCAAGGAACAACCTCGGGTCTGCTATCTTGATTCCGTATTGACCGAATCCACGGACTGGGACGATAATGGAGTACTTCGGGTCTTCCAGTTGAATGGGAGTCGGGGTACCCCACTTCATATCCAGTTTAGTTATCTGATTGACGAACCAAACTTCAGCTTGGAACGGGGAATTGCCACCGAACGGGAGATTGATGATTTTGTTGAGGAGTGGGAGATTTTCTGATTTGAGCGTATGGGTCCCAGCTTCAAAGGAATCCAGCACCTTTCCTCCCTTTACGAAAAATGCGGTCTGGGCAGTATAGACAACCAGTTGTGTCCCGATTCGGAGGTCATTTGAAGGGAACTTGTGGCAGAATTCCTTCTGGCTGACCTCCCATTTGACGACATCAATAAGAGCCATCGTGTTTCAGTGTTATTCCTCTGGCTCCGGGCGAGGCGGTTATCTACAACAAAAGTGTGGAGCCGTTTCGCATCCACTGTATGGGGTTCTGGTAGGACCTTGAGAATGAAATACGACCGATACTCCACACTCGACGATATGAAGCCGGTCGTAGAACACGACTTGCGACAATATCAAAGTCGAGCGGAGTGTTTCTGTCGTTACCTCTCTCAAAAATTTACCAGATTTCATACAAAGGCAACGCGAAAACACTTTCGCTAATATGTCTGTCAATTGCTTGACGCAACAAATATAAGAAAAAGAATACTTTAAAACAAAATGATAAGATGGAACGCTTCTCCTACCCCGGGGAGGCGTTTTCCAGTATTAAATTAGCTCATCTTCGCTTTTAGCACGCTTCTTTCGTTTGGCGGCCGCTTTTTGCTCTGCTGGTTCCTGGGCGTCTTTGGCATACACCGGTTCTACGTCGGCAAAACCGGCTCCGCCATCGCCATGCTTCTCACCCTGGGCGGTTTTGGCATCTGGGTCATCGTTGACTGGATCATCATCCTCTGCGGCGATTTCAAAGACAAAGAAGGAAGATTGATCAAACGCAAATAGTCCCCATTGCCTGAAGGGTAACTGGCTGGCGGATAGCGTATAACGTAAAGCTGCCCTCCCTTTGTTGGGTGGGGCGACTTGTTGTAACTTATCGATTTTCAGGCAGTTGTCCTCCAGCGGTCCGTACCCAATGGCTTGAGACTTCTGGCGCGACAGGATTCCAGGGTTGTGGGGCAGTCCTGTCGTGGCGGTAAAAGTGGCGTTTTCGTTAAAAATGCTGCCGCCACAGGATCGAATGCGCCCCTTGCAATCCTGTCGTGGCAAAAGTAGGGGTAGCTTGGAGGGTAACAGGCTGACGGGTAGCGTATAATGTAAAGTCGCCCTCCCTTTGTTGGGCGGGGCGACTTGTTGTAACTTGCTGACTGTTAGGAATATGTCCTCCAGGGGGATAGGGATTGTGCTCGGGCCGGAGGCCCTGCGCATTCCCTGGCTCCTCGCCGGAGGGGCCCTTGCAAAGCATTGAATGGCATCCCGGGCCTACGGCCCTCTGGTGCTTTTTTGCCGAAAGGGTCTTACAAGAGCTAGCTCTTGACGCCCCTTTCAACAAAAAAGCACCGCAGCTACGCTGCGATGCCATTCTGCTTTGCGGTGAGTGAGGGATTCGAACCCCCGGTACGGTCACCCGCACACCTGTTTTCGAGGCAGGCTCCTTCAACCACTCGGACAACTCACCTGTTAAATTCAAAAAAGCATGTCGGCGAAAGGGGCCGCCATGCTTGCTGGGTCTGGATGACTGGACTTGAACCAGCGACCTCCTGGTCCCTAACCAGGTGCGCTACCAACTGCGCCACATCCAGAAGTGGACCGCAAATGTAGATA
>JAFWPT010000002.1 GCA_017509375.1 Bacteroidales bacterium
AAACTGCAACAGTGCTTGAGGTGGTAATCGTAGCGCCTCGTCCATCATTCTGATACAATTGGAGCACGTGCATTCCGTCCGGCGACACGATGCTGTACTCCAGCCGATCGGTCGGACGGCTCGGGGCGATACTGATCGGCACACAAGCCGTACATAACAGCAAAAGGTATATACATGAACACAGGACGAGGAGTAACACGATTGTCTTTCTCCTTAATGATCCTTTAGTCAACTATGATCATTCCTTTCCTGCACCGCTGAGGTTTGAAACGGATCAGGTGCCATCGAATTCATTTATCTTTGCGCGTTCCTCAACCACGGCGAGATTGAAATCAGCAACAACCAGGTGGAGAATGCCATCCGCCCGATTGTCGTCGGCCGGAAGAACTGGCTCTTCTGCGACATCCAGGCCGGTGCCAGCGCCAGCGTTATCGTCTATACCGTGTTGGAAACTGCGAAAGCCAACGGCCTGAACCCGGAGGCTTATCTGAACCATCTGCTGTCGGTGCTGCTGGAGCGGTTCACCGGTGATCCGTAAGCAAAGGTGGATGACCTGATGCCTTGGAGCAAGGATATGAAAAGTAGGTTTCGGGCTTAACGTGGAGTTATTGGTTACTAAGGTAACACCGCATAAAGCAGTTACATGGTAGCGAAGCGATCCAAGCTATAGTTGCAGAGTTATTCGTCAAATATGTGGTTTATGATAACAAACACGGCATAGACCAATAAAAAGATCAAAAGCGTGATGACAGCATCTTGTACTACGTTTATATAGGAAAGGAGGTAGACAATGCCAGTCCCCAAAAGTACCACAGGAACTACTCTGATGAGTATTTTGGTGGCAAATTGCGAAGTTGATTTGTCAATAAAGGACTTAATTGCATAATAGAAAGCCGAAAAGATATGTAGTATTGGGATATACTTGATGGGTCCCATCGATCATCACTCCTTGCTCTGTAGTAAACCTAAACTAATACTAAAGCCCACGCCATCTGCGATTGAAAAATTCACGCGATCATTACCAATACCAGCCTGTAGTCCGATTGAACCAACTTCAGCACCAAACTGCACTTCAATATTGCCAATACTAAGTGATATTGATGGACTCCAAATGCTGGCAAGCAAAGATGCTTCTATTCGTGATATTCCCAAAGTCGCCTTTGCTTCAGCATGTAACAAGTCCAGCAGTGATAAATCAAATGCCACTTTTTTATTTGCATCGATCTCCCATCCACCAGTTATGAAATCTACATCTCCACCTGTGTTTATTAGTGAAGGTAAACCTGTTTCAAGAACAGGCGTAAAAACAATCAATTGTTCATGGAATACCGCATCTTGGTTGTTCCGTTTATTGTCATATAGCGAGTAAGTATTGTCCTCATTAAGACTCAGTGGCCCAATGTTCTCTGGGAGTTTGATATGCTGTTGTCTTTCTGGGAATACAGACAAATTGGTAGGTGTTGGCAATTTGGTATTCTTCTCACCTAAACCTCTTATGGTGTAAAATGTACTTTGGGGAGCACTAGTTGAAGAGAGTAAACCATATGGATCAACACTGGATACTGGATCGTCTTCGCAATAGCAAAACTGATTCCAAACTTCTAGATAATCTGCACTAACAAAACGTCCATGATATGGATTGAAATACCTATAACATAGAGAATAATCCCCAGTCTCCTCATCAAACACATACCCGCGATACCTGAACGGCTGTACAGTACCCAAAGTACCAGCCAAGATCCCTGCCTTTCCAGTCGGCTCGCCCCAAGCATCATACTTATACTGAACGACCAAACTGCCATTCTCATCAACCAGCCCTATGACATCGCCCTGCAGGTTGTACATATAGCGGTATTTGTTTCCGCCATACACGACAACGCTTGGCTTCCCCTGTGCGTCATAGAAGAAGTGCATCTCATCCGTGCCATTCTTCAGGTGCACAATGTTTTTTCCGTGCAGAGTGTATTCGGTTGTCCCGGTGCTGGTAGCTGTCTTCTTGGTGCGGAGCCCGTCTTCATTGTACTCGAAGGAGACGGTTTCCCCGGTCTTGCTCATCGAAGCCAGTTGCTTGCCATGCTGCCAGGTATACGTCCACGTTCCGTCATTCAGCGGATTGCCGATACTGTCATAGGTGATTGTTACGCCATCAAACGCCGTCAGCTGGTCCTTCCACCCGGCATTCCCGTATGTGTATGTATGGCTTTCCGTAGCGGTTCCCAGGGTACCCGTTGTGTACGGATAAGCGACCTTTGTCAGGATATTGCCGCCAAGATCATAGGTGAAGATCCACGTTGTTCCTGTACTGCCGGCAGTTTCATCCGTCTGATCATTGACCCGGATCAACTGACCAATAGCATCATACTCGTAGCTTGTGGTCTTCGTTCCATCACTGACGCTAGTGATATTCCCGTTGTCATCATACACGTAAGTCAGCGTCACACCATTCTGCGAGATCGTCTGGATCAGCGGTGTTGTCGCGCCATTTGCACCCGGCACGTAGGTGTATGTTGTCTCGACTTCACTCCCTTCCGGAAAACCCACGCTTCGCTTTTGGATCCTTCCCAGCGCGTCGTAGGTATAGGTTACCGCCTGACCGTTCTCATAGGTCAGCACTGTCGGCCTGTTCTCTTCATCGTAGGTAAAGTTCGTCGTGTGGGTCTCGCTTCCTGCCTCTGATCCCGTAGTCCTCAAGCATCTGCTGGTATTTCCTGCTGCTGTACCAGTCCATATTGTCAGTTTGAATAAACAAACTGATATCATTTCTGTCCCTAAGCGGTCGTCCCCGTACGGTATTTGTATGCTGCTGGGCAAAGCGACAGAGCTGAAAGATACCGGAAACTCTCCTTACTCCCTGAACAGCCTCGGCAGGAAGGAACGGATGCACCTGCGCCATACGCCCCAGTCATGGCCGCCGGGGAAGGTCTCGCGCACGATGTTCAGGCCCTTGTCCTTCAGCATCTCGTCGTCATCCGCAAAGGTCTGGAAGAACTGGTCGCCGGTGCCCATCGCGCGGTAGAACACGCGGAAGCTCTCGTTGAACTTCTCCCTGTCCTCCATCAGGGCCAGGTGGGCGTTGTTGTCGCCGCGGATCGCGCGCAGGAAGCCGCTGAAGATGCCCGCGTAGCCGAACATCTCCGGGTGCGTCAGCGTGGTCAGGCTCGTCTGGAAGCTGCCCATGCTCAGGCCGGCCATCGCGCGGTGCCACTTGTCGGTCAGCACCGGATACCGCGCCTCGATGAACGGGATCAGGTCCTCGAGCAGCACGCGCGGGAAGAGCATCCGCCCCTCGCGCATCGAGTCGCCCTGCACCATGCCGTTGCCCATCACGATGATCATCTCGCGCATCTCACCGGCGGCCAGCAGGCGGTCGGCGATGCGGGCGACATGGCCCTGGTACACCCAGCCGGTCTCGTTTTCGCCGTAGCCGTGCTGCAGGTAGAGCACGGGGTACTTCTTCGCCGGGTCAAAGGCCGGGGGCGTGTACACCAGGCAGACCTCGTGCTTGCCGCTCACGGAGGAGGGATACAGGTGCCGGGTCACCGCGCCGTGCGGTACGCCCGCGATCTGCGCCCACTCCTCCTCCCCGGGCACCGGGATATCGAGAAAGTTCATGGGCCGGCAGCAGCCGTAGCCGATGGGCAGGTACGGGCAGAGGACGTCCGCCCCGTCCACCTTGAGGAAGAAATACTGAAAGCCGCGGCCGAGGTCGACGGTCCCCTCCCACATCGCGTCGCTCACGCGGGCCAGGGGATGCACGGTGCCGAACTGGTCCAGCACGACCTCCTTCGCGTCCGGGGCCTTGACGCGGACGACAGCCCTGCCGTCGGGCAGGATCTCAAAGCCCTGGTCGCCGTCGCGGTCGGGCTCGCCGAAGGGGATGTCGAAGGTGACGGTGGTGTCGATGGGTGCGCGGGTCATGGGACATTCCTCCTTTATTATTGCCGTTCATTGCGTGTCTGCAGCGTGACGGTCAGCCGGGGAAGGCGAAGGCCGGGATGCTGTCGGTCTTCATGTTGCCGTCCTCCGTCTTTTCAAAGACGATCGTGATGCGGGAATGGGAATAGGTGAACTCGTCCACCTTTTGGGTGTAGAAGGTGATCGGCTCCTTCGCCTTGCCGTATTCCGTGGCCGCGCCGAACTTGAGCGCCTTGCTCATGAAGAGGGGGCCGCTGCAGAAGTACACCTCGTAGACCCCGACGGGCACCTTCACCTCCGCGGTCGCGCCCCGGCTGACATAAAAGGCGATGTCGTCCTCCGGCGGGGTCGCGGCGTCCGGCAGCAGCTCCCGCTGCGTGAAGGAGTCCGCCGGCGCGTGCAGGTACCGCAGATGGATGTAGTAGGCCTTGTCCGTGCTCGCCGTCACCGTAATGACGCAGTCGTCGCGCCGGTAGGAGGGCTCGACGAACACCTTGCCGTTGTAGAGCGGCAGGTCGGGCGTTGCGGTCGGCGTCGGGGTGGGGGTGTTCCGCGGCCTGGGCGAGGGCGTCGGGGTGGGCGTGTTCCGCGGCCTGGGCGAGGGGGTGGGCGTGGGCGTCGGCGATGGCGTCGGCGTGGGGGTTGACTTCGATTCCGACGTCAAAATCGGCGAAGCGGTGGGAGTGGCCGTCACCACCCACACGTAATTCTCCGTCGGAGTGGGGGTCGGCACGGCTTCGGCGCGAAGGCCGGCCTCGGCCGACGTGTCCGGCAGCAGGATCGGTCCGCCGACCGGCGCGGGCGCTCGGAAGAAGATCAGCCAGGCCAGCAGGCCCAGCAGGACGAGGGTCTCCGCGCCGAGGGCCGCGATCAGCCCGATCAGCAGGCCCTTTTTGGGCTTTTCCGTCTTTCCGGTTCCGGCGGCCTTCACGGGCGCGGGGGCGGGTGCCGGCAAAGAAGGACGCACTGGCGGAGGCCTGCAAACCGCTTCTCAGCTGAGCTGGCTAGTG
>JAFWPT010000096.1 GCA_017509375.1 Bacteroidales bacterium
AGCCCTATTGCATTGATGGAACAACTTAAAAATGTTCCATCAATGTTCCATCAAAATTAGAAGGTGTTGGAATTGAAAATCCCTGCATCAGCCAGCTCTTCAGCCTTGCCTTTGGCTGCAACATAGCCCCGGTTTATCATGGTATCTATCGCTACCGGAGTGAAACTCAGCATATTGTATCCGTCCAGGTCGGGCTTGATGAATACGTCCGCTGCTCCAATATTCTGCTCCATTGACTCCCGGCCAAGCATGGTGACGAACTGCATCACAATGTCCAGCAGGTTATTGACCTGGGAGTAGCTCAAATCCTTATCAGAGAGATTCACGGCAATGATGATGTCGCAGCCGGTAGCCTTAGCCAGATCCACGGGGAAATTGTTGCGCACGCCTCCGTCCACCAGCACCATGCCGCCAGTCCGCACAGACTTGAACATGCCGGGGATGCTCATCGTGGAGCGCATCGCGGTCTTAAGGGAACCGCTTGTCCAGTTCTTGGACTTCAGGCTCACGATGTCGGCGGATACGCAGAAGAAGGGCAAGGGCAACTTGGTGAAAGACATATTGTCCTGATACCCTACGGACAAACTGGAGAGCATATTGTTCACGTTGAATCCGTACACATAGCCGGACGGGAGGGAACTCATCAGGTTGTTGGTACCGAATTCGTCGCTGCCCCGCCTGTCGCTGTATCGGACCTGCTCATCTATACGGTTCTGGAAATCTTGCTTGGCATAGTGGAAAGGGATGGACACCAGGTAGGTCTCCCGGTATTGCTTCCGTGCGAATGAATAATAGGAAGGGTCTATCCTGTCTGTAAGCATAACGCCCCAGTCCAGGGCACGGAGAAGCGAATCCAGATACTCGGGACTGTATCCCAATGCCGTCAGGCCGCCCACGAGTCCTCCCATACTGGTACCAAATACGGCATCTACAGGAATCTCCTGCTCTTTCAGGTACTTGAGCACGCCGACGTGAGCTGCGCCTTTGGCGCCGCCGCCGCTCAGCACGAGTCCTACGGTAGGACGGTGTTGCTCACTATGGATTCTATCCATATACCTGCGCATTTCGGCAATCGCCACAGCGTCACGGTCCGGATCAATACTTTCCGCAGCCAGACCGTTGGCATAATATTGGGCGGAAGCAGGCAGTACAAACAGCGTCAGCGCTATTGCTGCGAGTGCTGACCTGCAAGCATTCCGCAGGCTGCGAGGATGTCCTCGCCTCGGGAGGCTCTGATAGTGCATACAATTCCGTGATTATTAAGTCTGTCCCTGAATTCCTCCATTCTCACCGACGGGGAGCAGTCGTAAGGGAAATCAGGTATCTTGTGGAAACGGATAAGGTTCACCCTGCACTCCAGCCCGCCAAGCAGGCGGACAAGGGCGTCGGCGTGACGTTTGCTGTCGTTCCATCCGGCAAACATAGTATATTCGAAGCTCACCCTGCGCTGTCCGGAAAAATCGTATCGGCGCAGAAGTGCAACCACGTCTTCCAAAGGCCATGCTTTCTGCACGGGCATCATCTCCAGTCGTTCCTCCGGGAAAGGATTGTGAAGGCTCACGGCTATATGGCAGCGGTGTTCGTCAAGAAGCTTCTGAAGCACCGGCAGTACGCCAATAGTGCTCACGGTGATGCGCTTAGGGCTCCAGCCGAAACCTTTTTCATCGGTCAGGATACTTATGGCCCTGGAAACCGCCTCGTAATTGTCCAGGGGCTCTCCCATACCCATAAAGACCGCATTTGTGAGCTGGTCCGCCTCGGGGATGCTTACGAACTGGTTGAGGATGTCCGCCGCATCCAGGTTCCCATGCCATCCCTGACGGCCGGTCATGCAAAAGCGGCAACCCATACGGCAGCCCGCCTGGGAGCTCACACACAAGGTCTTACGGTCTTCATCGGGAATCATCACGGCCTCTACCGCCTCATGCTCCCCTACCTGAAAGAGATACTTTACAGTGCCGTCGGAGGAACAGGCGGAGCCAACTGGTGCGGAAGTGCCAAGTTCGCAGGATTCCTGGAGCCTGGCCTTGCTGTCTTTCGAAATATTGGCCATCCGGTCCCAGCTCACAGCCTTCTTTACATACAGCCATTCTGCAAGCTGACGACCCACAAAAGGCCTCAGCCCACAGTCTTCTGCCAGGGCGGATAATTCCTGCGAAGTTTTTCCCAGCAACTTCGTTTTCATATTACAAAAATAACGAATTTTCTCTTATATTTGTATTCCTAACTATAAAACCACACGTTATGGCTAAAGAAATTGAAACACAAGCCCCTGACACCAATGCCGCCAAACTTAAGGCATTGCAGGCCACGATCGACAAGATCGAGAAAGATTTCGGGAAAGGAACGATTATGAAGCTGGGAGATCAGCCACAATGGGATGTCCAGGTGATTCCGAGCGGCTCTGTTGCGCTCGACCATGCACTTGGCATTGGTGGTTATCCCCGGGGCCGCATCATCGAGATTTACGGACCCGAGTCCAGCGGCAAGACCACTCTTGCCATCCATGCCATTGCGGAAGCCCAGAAGCAGGGCGGAATAGCCGCAATGATCGACGCCGAGCACGCATTCGACCGCACTTACGCCCAGGCTCTCGGCGTAAACCTCGAAACCTTGCTCATCAGCCAGCCGGACAATGGCGAGCAGGCTCTTGAAATCGCCGACAACCTAATCCGCAGCGGCGCCATCGACA
>JAFWPT010000097.1 GCA_017509375.1 Bacteroidales bacterium
AGGCGCGCGCGTCGGCACCCGCGTCGAGCACCGCCTTGTCGGCCTCATACTCATGCACCACGGAGAGGTCGCGCCGCAGCATCCAGATGGCAGGGTTGAACCATTGGACGGCCTTCACAATGTCCACCAGCAGCAGGTCCCAGGAGTGCCGGAGGGCAATGTGGGCACGCTCGTGGCGGATGATCGAGGGTTCGGGCGACACGGCGTCTTCCGGAGACAGGAAGATGTAGTGCATCCAGCTGCTGGGGGTGGCGCCGCTGTCGGTTACAACGATGGTGGTGCCGTCGTCCTGCGGTATCCTGCGGCCGTTGCGGATGACCCGGCGAATGCCGTACAGCGATGCCAGCAGCCTCCATAGCATGAACGCCGCACCTAAAAGATACAGCGCCAGGGCGGCCGTCAAAAGGATACGGCGCCAGTTTGCGGTATCGATGGTGGCGGGTGCTCCTGCCGCCACTTCCGCTGTGCTGTATCCGACGGCCGCTTCCGCTATGTCGAGTGCTTTTAGCACCTGATTGGTGGTCTCCGGAGCCACGGTGACGGTTTTGTGCATGGTGACGAACCCAGCCGGCAGCACGAACGACAGCACCGCTATTGCCAACAGCACAACGCGGTTGAGCCGGTGTAGCGACTCGCGGCTGAGCAGCAGGCGGTAGAACATATAGAACACCGCCAGCACCGCCGCCACTTTGACGGAATATATCAGGAATTGTTGCA
Source organism: Bacteroidales bacterium (assembly GCA_017509375.1). The sequence continues at coordinate 718 of JAFWPT010000097.1, forward strand.
TGGATTATCTGGATTTCTCCGGTCCTTCTGATGCTTCTATCTGTGCCACAAGGGCTTTGAGCTCGTCGAGCGACAGGTGTTCATCGCGCACGAAGGCGGAGACCACGTCGCGGTAGGAGCCGCCCAGATAATCTTTTACGATTCCAAAGATGCCCCCATTGCCGTATTCCTCCCTGCTGATTGCAGCGAAGTACTGGAAGGTGCCGCCAAAAGTGCGGTGGCCGATGAAGCCGTCTTTCTCCAGGGTGCGCACTTGAGTGGAGAGGGTGTTGAAATGGGGCCTGGGCTCATCGTAGAGGGCCTGGAGCTCATGGATGAACATGGGGCCCCGGCTCCAGTAGAGTTCCATTATCTGCTCTTCTTTTTTGGTGAGTTTGCGCATATCATTTGTACTTTTTAAGTGTATTCTCCAATTTGTCCCGGACCTTGTCGTTCCATCCGACGCGGGTATATACCCTGCTGCCGTCCGGCGCGACTACCATGTAGGCGTGGAAATTGTTCGGTCCGAATTCTTTGAGCACTGATTCCATCTGTCCGTCGTTCAGGTAGTAATGCTCTCCTTTGATATCCGGTATCATCGCGAGCCATTTGTCGCGGGGCGATACCGTGCCGGTTATGTACACGAAAGTCACATCCTTATAACGTGTACTCTTGTCTGATTCTATTGCCTTGATTGCCTGTGTGCTGAGTGGAAAGCCCGTTTCCCACACGGTAACAAGCACCGTCTTCCCTTTATAGCGTTCGAGTATAGTGTCAAGAATATGTTCCGGACGCAGGTCTGGGAAGGAAGATACGTTATCCGGTAATTGCTGCATCGCTCCGGCATAGTCTTCCATGGCTTTGAAGATGCCTTTTGCGAACAAAGGGGTTTTAAACGATTTCGCCTTATCAAGCTCTTCTGCCGTTAGGCTCTCGCCGGCGCGCACCTTTGCTATCAATGGCAGGGCGTACCCTATTTCCGCGAGGTAGCCTTCTCCCTTGGGGCAGGAATAAGCCAGCACGGAAGGGTCGGCCAGGTTTGAGTAAACATGTCCGCTGAATACCCTGTCTGGAGAATCCAACTCGAACCCGCTCAGCCATTTATATGCTTCTACGGGGATGGTCAATGATTCCTTTCCTTGGGTTTCCAAGATGTACGGTGCTGCCTGGATGGCGTTAAACGCTTCCGCTATTATGGCAGACTTGTAGAAGGCTCGGCCAATTGGTGGAACAGAGCCGTCGGCGTCAACTGCTTCCATCTTTCTCTCGCAAGAATCCTTCACCGCCATAAATAATTCTTCTCCGCTATTGGCGCCGGAGGCAAATATGCCGTCGTATAAAATGAAGGAGTATTTTGAATCGGAATCGCTTGAGATGGAATTGTTAAGGTCTGAATATGAGCCGCTGAAGATCGGCCTCGACGGGGCACTTTCGTCCAATCCGAACCTTTCAATCGTCTTATGCCTTGAAGATCCGTCCAGAATCACTTTCACCGTGCCGCCCGGTTTTACGAAGAAGCCTGCTCGCGCATTGTCCTCATCTATCCAACCGCAGCATTCCCCGGTACCGTTAAGCCAGAACTCGAAAACTGCAGTGCCGGTGTCGTCAAACTTGGCAGAATACTCTTCCACTCCCAAAGGGAAAAGTGACTTGCAGTACAAGGTGGCGTCCATCTTTGGCAGGCCTTTGAGGCTGCACCCAAGCACGAATTCCACCCTGGCCATTCCAGAGTCGAAAGACGGGGCCGGAAGGGTTTTCGTCTTGATTCTGGGGGCCTTCGACGGTTTAGCGGGTTTGCCTGTGAGGTCTATGTGCAGGAAGTTGAAGGAGCTCCTGGCGTTGCCTTCTATGAGGCTGCACTCCGCAGCGTCATACGGAAGGGGTGCAAAAAAGAGTTTATATTCGGCGATTCCTTCGTTGGGCTCGCCCTTCTTTGGCATTTTGAATTTCTTGCCGGGCGTGATGCTCTCCGTTCCAATGAGGGGGTACTTCTTCCCGTCCGCCAGAAGGTGAATACCGGGGTCAATCCTTATCCACCAGCCGGGGATAAAGAAGGATTTCATGCTTACCACGGTTGCGGTATCCGTCTTTTCTATGTACGTAATCTCCTGATTGTCAACGTTACGTACGGCATAATGCGGGAACGTGATTGTCTTTGGCAGCTCCTGCGAGCAAGCCATGATGC
>JAFWPT010000098.1 GCA_017509375.1 Bacteroidales bacterium
AAGGAATGAGATTTCCATTGCCGCCGTGGATGTGGGGAGCGGAGAAATTTATGTGAATCCAAGCGCCGGCCTTACGGATGAAGAGTTAAAATTCGTTCTGGCCCATGAGTATCTACATGCAGGACTGGGGCATTACCAACGTTGCCAGGGCAGGGAGCCTTACCTGTGGAACGTGGCCTGCGATTATGTCATCAATGGCTGGCTGGTGGAAATGCATGTGGGCGAGCTGCCCGCCAGAGGAGAACTCTATGATGAAGCCCTCAAAGGCAGGTCTGCCGAGGAAATCTACGATGAAATTATCAAGGAAATCCGTAAGTTCAGCAAAATGTCCACCTTCCGGGGGTACGGCAAGGGGGACATGATGGGTGGCAGTCGGGGAAGTGCCGGTCAGACCTCTCTGGATGATTTCTATCGCAGTGCCCTGCAGCAGGGGCTGGAGTACCATAATGAAGGGGGCAGTGGCTATACCTGCCGGGCTCATTGAGGAAATCTGTGCCCTGGCTATGCCGCCTATTCCTTGGAATGTGGAACTGGGACGGTGGTTTGACCTGCACTTTGCCTCCATCATCAAACAACGCACTTATGCACGGCCCAGCCGCAGGCAGGGGAGCACCCCGGATATTCCCAGACCACGCTATGTCATGGGGGATTTGTGGAAGTACGGACGCACATTTGGGGTGGTGCTGGATACCTCCGGCTCCATGAGTCCCAAGCTTTTGGGTTATGCGTTGGGAGCAATTGCCAGCTACGCTGCCGCCAAGGAAGTGCCTTACGCAAGAGTCGTTTTTTGCGATGCCAAAGCCTATGATGCCGGTTGGCTGACTCCGGAGGATATTGCCGGACGTGTCGAAGTCCGGGGGCGAGGAGGGACTATCCTGCAGCCGGGGGTGGACTTGCTGTTGAAGGCCAAGGACTTCCCTAAGGATGCACCTATCCTCATTATCACAGACGGATATATTGAGAAGAATCTATCTGTTCATCGGGAGCATGGCTTCCTTATACCAAGGGGAAATCATCTGCCTTTCAGGGCAAAAGGGAAGGTTTTCTATTTCGCCGAATAGATTTCTGCAGGTATTGTATATTCATAAAAAACGACACCCGTTGATGAAGAGTCTGGAAAACTTATCATCAACGGGTGCCTTGCATGTTTTATGACAGGGCTATGCCCAGCTCATGTGCCAGTTCTCTGATTTTCTCAGCGGTTGTATCGTTATCATCTGCAATATCGTCAATGACCTGGCTGGTGATGGGCAGGCTGCGGCTGACATATCTTTTCAGCGTTTTGGCAGCCGTTTTCATACGCCCTTTCTCAATGCCTCTGTTTTCAACCAAATCAAGTACTTCGCACATATTGGTGGAGCCTCCTTCCATCTGTTCGTTGTAGGTTTCCTCATACCTGTTGTCGCCTGTCATTACGCTCATGAGCTGAAGGAACTCATGCACATGGCGGATGCTTTCCTTCGGCGGTGTATAGCCCTTGTTCTTGCGCATCTGGACAAAGTAATCTGCTACTAAGTGGAAATCGCTCTGGAACATGGACACTTGTTCGTCTGTCAGCCAGGCTATTTCAAAGAGATTGATG
>JAFWPT010000099.1 GCA_017509375.1 Bacteroidales bacterium
CCGTAAGCTGGACTCCGCGTTCGTAGCAGGACCTACTCCTGCCGTATTGCTGGCTCAGACCGAAGGCGCTGAAGTTCCGGATGACATGCCGGCAGCGTCGGACAGCCTTGCGAATGCTGTTTCTTCAGACGATATAGTAGCAGCAGAAGCTGAAGTCCGTTCTGCCGAGGCTCCGGCAGTGGAGGAAGACGACGATGAACCCGTGGTAGTCACTCCTGTCGAAAGGCTTGCAGAGATGGCGTTCTCAGGGAGAAAATACTCTTCCCGTGTCGTTCGCAACGCGCTTGCAGCAGCAGGCGTCCCGGTGAGCCAGGACGATATGGATTTGCTCTATATGTATGCCGGCTGCCGCAAGTGGAAAGATAACGATACCCGCCTCACCATCAGTGAATTAGTGCATTATCTTGACGAAAACATAGCCACGCGGCCGGCGTTCGGCCGCTTTATCGACGATGATGCCCGCAAGAAGCTCAGTGATGCCAAGGAAGAGTTGGATATGGCCTCCACGACCCTGCGCTCCGACAGGCACTCCATTGCGGCAATCGTTACAGATTACGAATATGAGTCTCCAGGCACGTTCTCGTTCCTTGAACGTTTCCAGGAACTGGCCGACAGGTCTCTGAAGAAAGAGCACGTAATCATCTCGGAATCGGCCATGTACAAAGAAATAAAGGAGAGCTTCCCTGATGAAATGCTCTTGCTGACAGTTCTCACCGTGCTTTCCATTTTCATTATCGTGGCATTTACATTCAAGTCGTTGATCATCCCTGTTATGCTTATCCTGGCGGTGATGTCCGGGGTGTACGTTAATGTGTTTGTAAGCGGATTGGGCGGCAATACAATGTATTTCATGTCTTATCTTATCGTCCAGAGTATATTGATGGGCGCCACGATAGACTATTCTATACTCTTTACAAGTTATTACCGGGAGAACCGTCTCCGTACGGGAGTTCCCGGCTCAATAGTGGCTGCATACATAGGGGCAGGACACTCGATCATGACTTCAGGACTCATACTTACCCTGGCTCCTTTCGCCATGAGTTTGTTTATCAAGGACCAGATGATAGCCACCATACTCAAGTGCCTTGCAAGCGGCGCCCTTTCGGCTCTGATCATAATATTCCTGGTCCAGCCCGGCATGATTGCCCTGTGCGATTTCCTGGTAGCGCCAAAAGGAGCGGTAAAAAGTTTTGGAAATAAATAAATCTTGACTATCTTTGCAATCCCTTATGGGAGTTTAGCTCAGCTGGTTTAGAGCACCTGCCTTACAAGCAGGGGGTCAGTGGTTCGAGTCCACTAATTCCCACCACATGCGGCCGTTTCAGGCCGCTTTTTTTAATATACCTTGCTTTCAATCAAGCCTGGTGCTTCGATGTTGAGGTCAACGTGTACTGTCTTGTTACGCTCTACGGCCCCCAATTCCACGGGAAACCGGCAGGTTGATCCCGTAATTTCACATTCCAATACCATTACGGTGCGAGGATTGCCAGGGGTAGATTCCTCCGAATCGTACGGGTAGCAGTACAGGTCTGTCATAGTATGCTGCGGAAAAATACCTATATCGTACGGCAGGTTTTGCTTCCGCCTGTTATCGCTTATTTCGCTTGGCCTGAAACCGGTGAAGCGGAGTATCTCTGCCGAAGCGTTAGTATTCTCAAGATATACGCGTGGATTTTCCAGCCGTACATAGTTTTTCATGGTATTGCATATTTCGCATAGCTGAACTTTCGACATCAAAGGGGTAAGTCTCAAAACCCCGCGCTTTTCCGGTTCCAGGCTACATATTCCGCTCATCAGCGGCCTCTCCGGGGAGTCTTCGTCGAAATCGTAGCACAGCAGTTCTATGGAGTCATACCTTTCTATGGCTTTCCGGCTGAAACTTCTGGGCGAATTGGCTATCGCTACTATAGTCTTTGCCCTCTTCGCTCCCCTTATCAGCAACGAATCCGGCAGCGATTCATACTTCTCCCAGCTCTCAAGGCTGCCGATGCCGTCCATATCGTACACCAATATGTCGAGTCGCGTCACATCCGGCACCTTGTCGGATAATCCGCTCTGTACAGACAAGTCCAGGGCAAACCAGCAGCTGTCAATTTTTATATTAAGGTCTTCTACTACCGGAGGGACC
>JAFWPT010000100.1 GCA_017509375.1 Bacteroidales bacterium
GAAGCCGTGCGGCAGATCTGCGGGATTGCTTTCCAAGAGTTGGCTCTGGAACGCATCATCGGCGAAGTGTTCCCGGAGAACCTGGCCTCGGCCCGGGTGCTGGAGAAAAATGGATTTCAACTGGAGGAGACGAAGGTCGGGGCTGTCGTGAAGGGCGGGAAGACGATGGATTTGAGGGTGTTTATTCTTACTCGCTAGTTTATCAATTCCCTGTTTATCGAACAGGATAGTCCCCTGCAGCCCTTATGGGTTACAGGGGACTTGTTTCCACGCATATCTTTTGTCGGATTCCCAGACACAATAGTATTGAGTCGAACCCTCAATAAGTCGATGCTTCTGAGCGGGTGAACAGCCACCCGGAGTTGTCCTTGTGCAGGTGGAACAGCAGCTGCAACCGCCAGGTGTGACGGCCACCGCCGAACACGGCCGCCGTCACGCGGCTTCGCCCCCGAAGGACGGCTTCGTTGCCGTTCACGGTGATGTCAAGGTTTTCCGTTTCTGCACTATAATAGTTGAGTGTGCCGTTCACGATGTAGCGGATGTACTCCTCGCACGACTGCCGCATACCGGTCATATGTACCAAAACGAAATCTGGGGCGTGCACCTGGCGCAGCACGTCAGCATCCTTGGCTATCATCGCCTTGTACATACGCTCGTAGAGTGCGTATATTTGTTGCCGGTCATCCATCATCTCAGCGGATAAAGTTTGTCGCGATACGCTGCGGCTCCTCCTCGGGGAGTCCTGCGCGCTCGCGCTCTGCACGGATAGCACGGATAAGGAAAGCCATGTTGCGGCCAAGATAGCGCATCGTCTGTAGTCCTTCTTCATCTCTCATTACATCTTTAGGGGTGTTACCGTGCACGGCGTTCCAGTAGCGGCTGGAGGCAATGGGCATCTCGCCGTGCAGGAAATACTTGTTCAGATCGTCGAGCGTAGAGGTAGTGCCCATACGCCGGGCCGACACCACCGCCGCGCCCACCTTGAACCGTTTGGGAAACGGAGCAGAGAAGAACAGGCGGTCGAGCAACGACTTCAGCGTGCCGTTCATTCCTGCGTAATACACCGGCGAGCCTACCACCAGCCCGTCGGCCTCTGCGAACTTCTGCGACAGTTCGTTCACTACATCCTTATCAAATACGCAGCGGCCCAGCTCCCGGCACTTGTAGCACCCGATGCAGCCTCGGATGTCCTTATGACCTACGTGGACGATTTCCGTTTCCACGCCGTTCTTCTGCAATTCATCAGCCACCACGCTCAGGGCTGTATAGGTGCAGCCCTGAGCGTGCGGACTTCCGTTGATCAATAATACTTTCATAGACCTCAATGTGTTGCTTTTAAGTATTGCAAGTCGCCGTACCAGTAACTGGCGGTGCAGCCGCCATCGATAAGGAAGTCGGATCCGCTGATGAAACGGCCACGGCTCGACATCAGGAACTCGGCCAGGTCGCCCACCTCGTCGGGCGTTCCAGCACGGCGGGCGGGCATGCCCTCAATCATCTTCAAGTAGCCGTCTTTGCGCGGGCCGTGCATTTCGTCGTTGGCCAGCGGCGTTATGATGATGCCGGGGGAGATGCTGTTGATGGTGGCACCGCGACGGCCCCAACGGGTGGCCTCGTACATCACTCTCAATACGTTGCAACGCTTGGAGTACTGGTAGGCCTTCAGCGTGTCGTCTATCTCCTTGATGAAAGGCTGCGACAACAGTTCATCGACAGGAGAAGTGGCCAGTGCCTCGTTCTGCTCCAGTGGCAGGGCGGGCAGACGGTGGCTGCTTTGCGAAGAAATAATGACGCCGCTGCCGCCCTCGGCGATGACCTTGCCGAACTCATCCAAAAGCACGGCGGTGCCGTAGAGGTCCACACGGAGGATGTCCTCTACGGGAGCCTGAGACGGCGACATGCCGGCGGCGCACACCACGTTGGTCACTGGGCCTTTGGCGGTGGCGAACTCCACCAAGCGCAGTATGTCCGCTTTCAATCCAAGGTCACACTCGATAGTAGAGCACTCGAAGCCTGCGTTCTCCAGTGTCTTGGCTGCTTGCTCTGCATGTTCCAGGCTATAGTCGGCAAGCACGATGTGTTTGCCGGCTCCCACGCGGCGGATAATCGCCTGTCCGATGCTTCCTGCGCCTACTAATACTGCTACCAGTTTCATTAACCGTAAGCTTCGATGAGGTGTTTTACAAATTGAGGATCGCCGAAGTTCATTGTGCCGGCATCGTGCCGGTTCATCCCGGCGATCAGGGTCATATCCTCAACAGAAAGCGAGAAATCGAAAATGTCAATATTCTGCGCCATGCGTTCCTTATGGCTGGACTTGGGGATGGCCACAATGCCGCGCTGGGTGAGATAACGCAGGGCTACTTGGGCGGCCGTCTTATTGTACTTCCCCCCGATAGCGGACAGCGCCTCGCTTTTCACGATATCCCCGGTGCCTTGTCCTCCCAGCGGATACCAGGCCATCATCTTCGTGCCGAACTCGCCATGAACGGCTTCGATGCCCGTCTGCTGGGAGAACACGTTGCACTCCAGTTGGTTCACCATAGGCTTCACATCCACGTAGTGGGCGAAGTCAAAGAACCGGCCAGCCTGGAAGTTGCTGACGCCGATGGCCCTGACTTTACCGGCGCGGTAGGCCTTTTCCATCGCTCGCCAACTGCCGAACACATCGCCGTAGGCCTGATGGATGAGCAGCAGGTCGATGTACTCCGTCTGCAGTTTGCGAAGGCTCTCATCGATGCTCCTGGTCGCCTTTTCCTCCCCGGCATTGCTTATCCACACCTTCGTCGTGATGAAAAGGTCTTCGCGGGGAATTCCGCTCTTCCGCCATGCCGCGCCCACACCCTCTTCGTTCTGGTAGGCCTGTGCAGTATCGATGAGCCGGTAGCCGACACTGAGCGCATCACTTACGTATCTTTCACACTCGTCAGGGCTTACGAGAAACACTCCGTATCCCAGTTTCGGCATCTTTACGCCGTTCGATAATGTAATGTATTCCATGTTGTTACGTTTTTAATATCCAAGACCGTTCAACCACTTTTCCACTTTAGCCCTGCCGCTGCGCACTTCGTGACCGTAGATGCTCCAGCCTTTCTGGACGTTCGCTTTGGGGAAGGATTTCTTTACGTCGCTTACCGTGGAGGCCAGGCCGCTGCCTTCGTGTGTGGTGAAAGGGATGACGGTCTTGCCGTCGAGGTTGATGTCACGGAAGAGGGTGAACATCACCTGCGGATAGGTGCCCCACCAGATGGGACCGCCGATGAAGACGGTGTCGTACTGCGAAAGATCGGGAGCAGAGCCTTCGTATGGCGGCAGTTCACCGCGGTTGGCCTCTTCCTTAGCAAGGTTGATGAGCGGCGTGTAGGCCATGCCGTCATACTTGTGGGTGACGATCTCGAACTGGTCGGCCCCGGTGATTTCACTGATGTAGTCGGCTACAATCTTGGTGTTGCCGACCTTGATGTTGCCCACGCTGTAGTTGTCGCCCGCATGGGAGAAGAAAATGACGATGGATTTGTTCATATTGCTTTTCGTGTTTTGTTTGTTCTGTCCCATGCAGGCCGCTGCCGTCAAGATGGCCAGCGCAGCGCAGATGATGGTTTTGGTATTCATATCATTCCTTTTTGTTTGACAGTGCAAAGTTGCAAGGATTATTTCAAACTAAGGTTTCACAAAAAGCGCTGAAATTTTCACGATTTGCACAATTCCGCGAATTTGTCGCTATATTTGTCCCATGGAGAAGATTGATTTCCTGTATTCCAATGATTTTGGCGCGGCGAATGCGAAGGAACTCAGCCACACTTGCCTGCACCTTCTTTGCACCGCGGGCGAAGGCAGTTTCGTGTTCAACGAGAAGTGCTACCACATTGTACCGAACGACCTCGTCGTCATCCCGATGCCTCACAGGATGAGCAACCTTGCCGCTCATGCCGACCTGCAGGTGGAGTGGTTTGCGGCCGACTATAAGTTCCTCCAGAACCTGTTGCCCTCCAACAACTATAGCATCGGAGGCAGTATCTCCCTGAACCAGGATCCCGTCATCCATCTCACAGATGCACAAGCCGGGCACATCCTTTCGGATTTCCACCGACTGCGGGACCGCCTTCCCGACCGGGACCTGCTCTTCTTCCGCGAACTGATGGGAAGCCTCTGCCTGACGATGATTTATGACATCTTCGAGTCTCACGCCCAGCGGGACGTGACCGCCCCACACAGTGACCGTACGGCCTATATCGTCAGGCAACTTATGCAGCTGCTCTCTACCGGTATCAGCCGCACTGAACGCGACGTGAGGTATTATGCCGGAAGGCTCAATGTATCTCCCAAGTATTTGTCCTCCACCGTTAAGCGGGTGACGGGGCACAGCGTCAGCAGCTACATCGACCGCTATACCGTGCCTATCGTGAAAGATTATCTTGCCGATGAGCGCCTGTCCCTCAGCCAGATTGCTGAGCGGATGAACTTTACCTCTCTATCCTACTTCAGCCGTTACTGTTCCAAGCACCTGGGCCAGTCTCCCAGCGAATACCGCCTCAGTTTGCAACCGATGATGAGTAACAAGTAAATTCCAATTTATTTGTCTCACTCCGCATCATCTTGATAGATAACAAGTAGCCCCAGAGTATCGGTGCAGTGGGAAAGACTGAGAAGTGACCAAAAAGTGACCAAATCTGGGGGATACAAAAAAGAAGACTTTGTATTGCGCCTGAAAATCAGCAGCTTACAAAGTCTTTCTTGTACCCGGAGCCGGAACACAACACCAACGACCA
>JAFWPT010000101.1 GCA_017509375.1 Bacteroidales bacterium
CTCTGGACACCATCAAGCTGGGTACTTTCTATGGTGGAGAGACAGTGGGGTTCGTAAAGAGCGTTACTACATTTCACGAACGGTACCGCCATATTTGCCCGTGACAGCAGTCAGATTCATAGCAGACAAACTTCGTTTCAAGGGGATGCTGGCAGCCGTAGCCATTGCTGTGTCATTCTTCGTGATGATACTGTCTCTCGCTATAGCCTCAGGATTCCGGTATGAGATACGGAGCGGCATCTCCGAGGTCTCCGGCGATATTCAGCTGGGCAGCAGGCAAGAGCCGGTGAACATACGCCTTGATGGCTATGAAAAATTGGAACAAGTTATTGGTGTAGAATCAATTACTCCGGTTATTTGGAAGCCGGGCATAGTGAAGGGAGACGATGACATCTGCGGCATACTGGTGAAAGGGATACCTTTCCCCGATTCCTGCTCCCTGCAGGCCCGCATACCCAGGGAGCTTTCCAGACGGATGAAACTGAAGCCGGGAGATGCCATGCTGACTTGGTTCGTAGATGAAAAAGCTAAAGCGAGGCGATTCACGGTTTCCGAAGTTTACGACGGACTTATCAGTTCAGAAGACGCATTGGTCGTACAGGTACCCCTTTCCGACATGCAAAGGCTCTGCGGCTGGAACGAGGATGAAGCATCGGCGCTGGAATTCATTATGAAGCCCGGTTTCAACGAGGGCTCTGCACTTCAGTACGCGGCACAGGAATTAAGCTGGCTAAGCGGCATGCCCGCCAGTACAAGCCGGGACCGTTACCCTCAGATTTTCGACTGGCTGGACTTGATTGACTTCAACGTCTTGATAATCTTGCTCTTAATGACTGTCGTGGCTGGTTTCAACATGATTTCCGGCTTGCTCATCCTGCTTTTCCGCCACATTTCCACGATAGGTACTCTTAAGAGTCTGGGCATGACGAACAAAGCCATTGCCAGAGTGTTCCTGAGAATTTCCGCCAGGCTTGTGCTCATAGGCACTGCAGCGGGCAATGCAGCCGCGCTGCTGTTCTGCCTGCTGCAAGATAAATTCCACTTGATAAAACTGAACCCGGAGAACTATTTTGTCTCCTTTGTTCCGGTCCGCCTCAACGCCGGCGCAGTCCTCCTGACGGATGCGGCGGCATTTCTCGGCATTATGCTCCTGCTGCTCATACCCACCCTTTTCATCTCAAAGGTGGATCCGGCTCAGACTGTACGGGTCAAGTAAGGATAGCTTAAATTATCAGCAGGGCGTCTCCGTAAGGGCCGAAACGATAGTCCTGCTCAAGCGCCGTTTCGTAGGCGTTCATAACTTTTTCATAGCCTCCGAACGCCGCTTCCATCATCAGCATGGTGGAACCGGGACGATGGAAATTGGATACGAAAGCATCCGCTATGGAGAACTCGTAAGGCGGGAAGATAAACTTGTTGGTCCAGGTATCGTTAGGCCTGATTTCCCTGGACGTGGTTACATAGGTTTCAAGCGCGCGGATTACGGTTACGCCCACCGCACAAATCTTATGTCCCGCACGTTTGGTTGCGTTGATTTCTGCGGCGGCTTCCTCGCTGATAATCATATGCTCGCTATCTACGC
>JAFWPT010000020.1 GCA_017509375.1 Bacteroidales bacterium
CAGGGCTGGCTGCGCCACAGATTGGCGTTTTAAAGCGGGTGGTCGTTTTAGGGTATGACAAGGACTACCATCCAGAGAATATGGATTCTGTTCCTGCAACGGTTTTAATTAATCCTCAATTGACGCCATTAACTGACGAATTTGATGAACGCTGGGAAGGGTGTCTGTCGATTCCTGGGATGCGTGGGGCTGTGCCTCGTTACACCAAACCACGCTTGAGCTGAACGCCGGAGATAAGCAACAGTTGACGGCCACAGTCAGCCCTTCCAACGCCACAGCAAAAGACGTCCACTGGGAATCCAGTAACGTATCCGTCGCCAAGGTGAATTGGGAGGACGGCCTTGTCACCGCCGTAGCCCCCGGCACGGCCACCATCACGGTCTATGGCTCCAGCGGCGTGAGCGCAAGCTGCACGGTCACCGTGAAGGCGGGCGTGCAGGCCGTCGATCTCGGCCTGCCGTCCGGCCTCAAGTGGGCCTCCTGCAACGTCGGAGCCACTAAGCCGGAAGAATTCGGCGACTACTTCGCCTGGGGGGAAACGAAGCCCAAAGCTTCGTACGACTGGCCCACCTACAAGTGGTGCAAGGGCGATTTCGACGCCCTCACCAAGTACTGCTTCGATTCCTACTACTGGGGAGGCAAAGGCTCGATGGACAACAAGAAAAAACTCGACCTTTCAGATGACGCCGCCAATGCCAACATGGGCGGCGACTGGCGCACGCCCACTGATTCCGATTGGCAGGAACTGATAGACAACTGCACCGTCACCTGGACCGACAACTATAACGGAACAGGCGTGGCCGGCAGCATATTCACCGGGAAGAAATCCGGCTACACCGGTGTCTCCATCTTCATCCCCGCGGCGGGATTGAAGATAAGTGACGTGACTCTCGACCCCGGAGAATATTGCGCCTACTGGACTTCGGTCCTCGATGTGGACCGCGATCCCAGTAACGCCTGCTACTTCATGTCAAGTGACTATGGTCCGTACATAAACAGCTACATCCGCGCCGAAGGCCGCTCCGTCCGTGCGGTCCGCTCCCAATAATTTGGTATTGCGGGCAAGCGGCGGATGTGTTATCTTTGCGGCGTGACAAGCGTAAGTTCAAGATGCAGAGCATAGATACACTGGAAATCGGCCACGAAGTTGTAATTGAGAAAGTGGGGGGAGAGGGAGCTACCCGTACCCATTTCCTGGATATGGGACTCATCCCCGGGGCAAGGCTAAAGGTAGTAGCAAAAGCTCCGTTGGGAGACCCTATACAGTTGCTCATCAGCGGATACGCTCTCACGCTCCGCAAAGCGGACGCCGCAGGAATAGAGGTGCGGGAACTGGAGCCCGGCGAGCAGGAGGGAGTTTGTGCGGCAGGCCCCGGCGATAGTTCCGACCGTGGCCGTAACGCCTGGCTTCACGACCATAACGCTCACCCTGGCCTGGGAGAAGGCGGCAAATACCACTCCAGGGATCACGAGAACCCGCTGCCGAAGGGGGTAAAGCTCAGCCTGGCCCTTGCAGGCCAGCAGAATTGTGGTAAAACCACCCTCTTCAATGTGCTCACCGGTTCCAATCAGCATGTGGGCAATTTCCCCGGTGTCACCGTGGACCGCAAGGAAGGTGTCATCAAAGGGCATCCTGAGAGTTCCATCACCGACTTGCCCGGTATCTATTCGCTCTCTCCATATACGGCAGAGGAGCTCGTTTCCCGGGAATTCATCCTCGATCCCAACACCAGGGGCCTCATCAATATAGTAGATGCCAGCAATATCGAAAGGAACCTATACCTCACTCTCCAGTTGATGGAGCTCGGAGTCCCTATGGTGCTGGCTCTCAATATGATGGACGAAGTTCGCGGGAATGGCGGCGCCATTCGTATCAATGAGATGGAACGCATACTCGGCATTCCGGTAGTAGGCATTTCCGCGGCCCGGGGCGAAGGTGTGGACGAACTGGTGGAGCATGCCCTGCACGTGGCGCGCTACCAGGAGGCTCCCGCCCGTAATGACTTCTGCGGCAAGGACGACAACGGAGGTGCTGTCCACCGTTGCCTTCACAGCGTAATACATCTGGTGGAGGACAGGGCCGCCGCTGCCGGCATCCCCGCCCGTTTTGCCGCCACCAAGCTCATAGAAGGGGACGATTGGGTGGAAAAGGCTTTGAAGCTCAGTCCCGGCGAGAGGGAAGCTATAGAGCAGATTATTCTGACTATGGAGCAGGAACGCGGTATCGACCGGGCTGCCGCCATCGCCGACATGCGTTATACCTTTATCCGCAAGCTGTGCGCTCAGACCGTGGTGAAGCCGCGGGAGAGCAAGGAATATCGCCGTAGCCGCCGCATAGACAAGGTGCTCACCGGCCGCTGGACGGCGATTCCCATTTTCGTACTCATCATGGCGCTGGTTATCTGGCTCACGATAGATGTGCTCGGGGCGCCGCTGCAGGCTTTGCTGGATGCCGGGATAAGCACCCTCGGTGCCGGTGCGGGCGCCTTGCTTGCCGGGTGGGGCGTGAGTCCTGCGGTGCAGTCGCTGGTGGTGGACGCCGTGTTCGGAGGGGTCGGTTCGGTGTGCAGTTTCGTACCCGTTATCGTTATCCTGTTCTTCTTCCTCTCCATGCTGGAAGACAGCGGGTACATGGCCCGTGTGGCTTACGTTACCGACAGTTTCCTCCGCAAGCTGGGGCTTTCCGGCCGAAGCATAGTGCCGCTGATAATAGGGCTGGGCTGTTCCGTCCCCGGGGTTATGGCGTCCCGCACTCTGCCGTCGGCCCGGGACCGCCGCAAGACCATACTGCTCACGCCGTTCATGAGCTGCTCGGCCAAACTGCCTATCTACGCCTTCCTCAGCAGTGCCTTCTTCCCGGGGCGCGGGGGCCTGGTGCTGGTGTGCCTGTATCTGCTGTCTATCTGCATAGGCATCCTGGTGGCTCTGATTGGCAAGTTGATTGACTGCGGTTCGCAGGCGGCGCCTTTTGTGATGGAGCTGCCCAATTACCGCCTGCCCCAGCTGCGCAACGTAGGCCATCTGATGTGGGACAAGACTAAGGACTTCCTGCAGAGGGCCTTTACGGTCATTTTCGTAGCTACCCTTGTCATCTGGTTCCTGCAGAGCTTCGACTTCCGTTTCAATATGGTGCAGAATGGCGAGGGAAGCATGCTGGCATGGATCGCCGGAATTATGGCCCCGTTGTTCGCTCCGCTCGGCCTGGGCGACTGGAAGATAGTGACCGCTTTCATCTCCGGTTTCCTGGCGAAAGAGAGCGTGGTGGCCACGATGGAGGTGCTCGGAGTGCTTTCCACCCTCACCGTGGCAAGCTCCGTATCTATGCTGGTATTCAGTCTGCTCTACACTCCCTGCGTGGCTGCCATAGCGGCGGTGAAGCGTGAACTGGGAGGCAAGTGGGCTTTGTTTGTGATTGTGTTCCAATGCATTGTGGCATGGCTTGCGGCTTTCGGCGCTTACCGCCTTGCCCTCCTGGTACTATGAACGCGGCATCCTGGATAGTGCTCGGGGCAGTGCTCGCCGCCGCGGCCGGAGCGCTGGCTTTTATGCTTCACAGGCGCAACAGGAAGGGAAGTTCCGCCTGCTGCGCCTGCGCGCTGAAAGACCTTTGCCGGAAATAAGCTATTCCGCCCAGATTTCGTCGATAAAGATGAACCCGGGGTACCCGGCTCCAGGGTGCCACTGGGGAATAGTGCCGATATTGGTGGCGCTCACGCGCAGGTAGCGGGCATTTACCTTCACCCTGGCCTCGCAGTCCCATACTTTCACCTCCATGTCGCGCTCGTCCACACTGTTGGCTATGCGGGCTATTTCCTTGAAATGCTCTCCGTCGCCCGAGGCCTCGAAAAGCACTTCCCGGGGCATCCATATCCACGACCTGGCATCCTGGCAGAAACCGGCTCCCACACGCTTGAGCGGCCTGCTGCGGCGCAAATCTATCACAGCCTGGAAGTCGGTGTCCTGATAGCCCTGCCAGCCGCCTGTGCGCCAGTTGACGCCTCCTCTCCTGCCGTCGATCAGGCCCTCCGGGCCGCCGGCGGTGTACTGTGAACTGCAGCGGGACAAGATGCTTATATCCCTGTCGGACTGGATCTTATATACCGTGCTGCGGGTGGTGAAACTGCGCTCCCCGTCTTTCTCGGCATAAGCTTCCAGGGTGCAGGCGTCATTCAGGACGAAGGGGGCCTCGTAGCGGCGGAACGTTCCTTTTCCGTTGATACGGTAGAACATCTCTCCCTCGCCGCTCAGCCCCACTGTCATGGATCCGGCGAAGATGTCTCCATCCATCTCGAAGGCGGGATTTGTCACAATCGGCTTCACTTCCGGCATCTTGCCTGCAGCCTGCACGGCACCTGGGCAGAGGGGGTAGCGGCCCAGCGTGCTCAGCACGTACCAGGCGCTCATCTGGCCGCAGTCATCGTTGCCGCAGAGCCCGTCCGGGGCGGAACTGTAGAGGGTTTCCAGTATGCGCCCGACCGTTGACTGCAGCTTCTCCGGATGCTCCGTAAAGGCGTAGAGACAGGGGATGTGGTGGCTGGGCTCGTTGCCGTGGGCGTATTGTCCTATGCAGCCGGTAATGTCGGCCTGGCTGCGCCCGGTGTTGCCTTCCGGGGCGGAGAAGAGGGCGTCCAGACGATCCTCCAGTGCCTTCTTGCCGCCAAGGGCCCGGGTGAGTCCCGGAACGTCCTGGGGTACGAAGAAGCTGTACTGCCAGGAATTGGCTTCGGTGTAGTTGTTGTTTACTTCGCGCGGGTCGAAGGGGCTGAACCAGCGTCCGTTGAGACGGGCCCGCATGAAGCCGGTGGACGGGTCGAACACATTGCGCCAGTACTGGGAAGAACGCATATATGCCAGGTACTCCTCCGTCTTGCCGAGGTAGGCGGCCACCTGGGCCACGCACCAGTCGTCGTAGGCGAACTCAAGTGTCTTGGACACGCTTTCGTGCTCATCGTCAGCCAGCACCAGGCCGTTGCGGCGGAAGCTGTCCATTCCGTACTCCGGCCTAAGGGAAGAAGCCACCATGGCTTCGAAAGCCTTCTCCACGTCGAAATCCGTGAGCCCTCGTGCCACGGCGTCTGCAATCACCGGAGCGGAATTGTAGCCTATCATGCAGTCCGTTTCCCAGCCGGAGAGCTCCCACACCGGCAGCTTGCCGTTTTCTTCGTAAACGGAAATCATGGAACGGATGAAGTCCATACTGCGCTCAGGCTCTATCTCGAACAGCAGCGGGTGTTCGCCCCGGAAGGTATCCCAGGTGGAGAACACGGTGTAGCGTTCCCAGCCGTCGGCGCGGTGTACTTTGCCGTCCATCCCGCGGTAGCGGCCGTCGGCGTCGGAGTAGAGCGAAGGATGTATGCCCGTGTGATAGAGGGCGGTATAGAAGCGGCGGCGGTGCTCCCTGTCTTTCCAGGGGCACTCCAGCTTGCCCAGATACCGTTCCCACTCCTGCTGCGTGCTGCGTTTCAGGCTCTTGAAGGAGGCGGGATACTCCGAACGCAGATTGGCTTTCGCCCCTTCCTCCGATACGCTGGAGATGGCGCTGCGGAGCTGTATCCGGCGGCTGTCGAAGCTGATGACTGCCTTGCGGCCGTCGTCCTGCAGCTCACAGCTTACGGGAGCGGAGAATTCGATGTAGAAGTACACGTGCTGCCTGCGGGCCCAGCTGGACGATACCCTGCAGCCGCTCACCCAGTCGGGGCCGAAATGTATGGCGAAACTGTCCAGCGGGTCACGGTGGCGCAGGTCGAGGGTAACGGATGGCTTCTGCCTGCCCCGGAACAGGTATTCGTGCATGGCAACCCGGCGGCCGGCGGCGAGGCGGGCTTTGACTCTGGAGTCTTTGAGCCATACCTCGTAATACCCGGGGCTGGCTTTCTCCCGGGAATGGGAGAAGCGGGAGGGGCCGCTGCCCGGAGTGATGAGCACGTCGCACCAGTCGTCGCAGCCGGTGCCGCTCAAGTGGGTGTGGCTGAAGCCGAAAATGAGCGAGTCGGAATAATGGTAGCCGCTGCAGCCGTCCCAGTCGCCGGCTTTGGGACGGGTGTCGGGACTGAGCTGTATCATGCCGAAAGGTGCGCAAGCTCCAGGGAATGTGTGGCCGTGGGCATCGGTGCCGACCATGGGGTCGGCGTACTGCAGAAGCAGTGACAGGACAAAAACAAGAGAAGTTAGCATATCATTGCAAAAGTAGTGAAAGTTCGAAGATTTTTCTTATCTTTGAGGTTATAAGAATAACCACCAAAATAACATTATGAGAAATAAACTAATTCTGACGCTTCTGTCAATGTCTATTCTCCTGGCATTCACCGGACCTGGCGTTCTTGCACAAACCCGTATCAAGGTGCAGGGCGTCGTGACCGACAGCAAAGGAGAAGCTCTCCCGGGCGCGATGGTCATTGTGGACGGTACCCAGAACGGTGCGATGACCGATGCCAATGGGCACTATTCCCTGAGCAACGTCTCTCCCAAGGCCACTCTCACAGCCAGTTTGCTGGGCTATGAAGACCAGACCGCCATGGTGGACGGCCGTTCCAAAGTGGATTTCTCCCTCAAGGATGACACTCTCATTCTCGACGAGGCCGTGGCAATCGGCTACGGTACCCAGTCCAAGATTACCCTCACCGGTTCCGTGACCTCCACTTCCGGTGAAGAACTGGTGAAGAACTCATCTGTCAACCTCTCCCAGGGCCTTGCAGGCCGTATGTCCGGCGTTATCGTCAACAACCGTTCCGGTGAGCCCGGACGCGACGATGCCGTCATGTACATCCGCGGCCGTTCCACCCTCGGCAACAACTCTCCTCTCATCATCATCGATGGAGTGCCCGGACGTGGCGATGAGTTCTCCCGCCTCACCGGTGAGGAAATCGAGAGCATCAACGTGCTGAAAGACGCGTCTGCGGCTATCTACGGCGCCCGTTCCGCCAACGGCGTCATCCTCGTGACGACCAAGCGCGGCCGCGCCGATGGCCGTCCCAGCGTGACCTTCACCTACGACTACGGTATGCAGCAGCCCACCCGCCTGCTCAAGATGGCTGATGCGGTCACTTTCGCAAAGGCATACAATGCAGCCCGCGCCATCACCGGTGCGTCTGCCATCTACACCGATGAGCAGATCCAGCACTACATCGACGGGGACGATCTGATCAACTACCCGAACACCAACTGGTTCGATGCCATCATCAAGGACCACTCCAACCAGCACAAATATGGCGTGAGCCTGCAGGGCGGCGCCGACAGGGTGAG
>JAFWPT010000021.1 GCA_017509375.1 Bacteroidales bacterium
GGCCCAGCACGGCGGCGCCGGTGTTCATCTTGAGCACTACCTTGGCTTTGTCGGCCAGGGCGGCGCCCCAGCCCATAACGGTGGTGGAGATGGTCTCGGCCCAGGTGCCGAAGGTGGCCACCGCAAAGTCATAGAGACCGCCGATGGCGCCGGCGGCAATGAGCGTCTTGGCGCTGTCGCCGCCGCTCTCGCCGCTCACCAGCACCTGCGTGGTGGCCGTCGCTTCCGGGAAAGGATACTTCCCGTGCATCTCCTTCACGAAGTATTTGCGGAACGGAATGAGGAAAAGGATGCCCAGCACGCCGCCCAGCAGGGAACTCAGCACCATTTGCCAGTAATTCACCTCCACGCCCAGGATGTAGATGGCCGGCAGGGTGAAAATGGCCCCCGCCACCACGGCGCCCGAGCAGCCGCCGATACTCTGGATAATGACGTTCTGCGCCAGGGAATCGTTCTTTTTCAGGGTGCTGGTGAGCCCCACGGCAATGATGGCAATGGGGATGGCGGCCTCGAACACCTGGCCCACCTTGAGGCCCAGATAAGCCGCGGCGGCGCTGAACAGGATAACCATCAGCACCCCGACAGCCACCGAATAAGGCGTCACTTCGGCATATTTCCTGGCAGGATCCAGCAGCGGGCGGTAGGTCTCGCCGGGGGTCAGCTCCCGATGGGCATTTTCCGGGAGCGACAGGTTCTTTTGCTCTTCCATATCAATCGCTTTCCACAAAAATAGTCATTTTTGCCGAAACCGCCATCACCCCCGCCCCCCTTTGCGCGCTAGCACGATTTAACTGTGCCCTGCGGGGCACAGTTACTTTTTATAAAGCGCTGGTCGATAGAAGGTTAGGTGCCAGGGCTCAACAGGACGTTGTTGCCCGGTGTGTCCTGGGCCGAAGTGATCAAAACGTCCCATTGTTTGGACCGTTGTGATCAAAAACGGCCTTATTTGATCATAACCTGTCATTTTTGGGGACGTTGTGATCACTCTGCAGCCGGGCCGACATATTCGGGCGTTTTTGATGGCCGAAGGGACGGGACGCTGTTCCTCCGCTCAGACGGCGGAAACGGGGTCGGCCCGGTCGCTGGACGTCTCAACTCCTCCTCATACGGTCCCGGCCCATGGGGCCAGGCCCGTAACGTCGTCGAACAAGTTCCGTCCTGCCGCCTTCGGCGTCACCGCTCCCTCCTCGGAGCCTACCCCACATCCCCGTTTCCGCCGATTCGCTCCGGAATCAGCGCCCCGCCCCATCTTCGGCTACCAGTTGTGTCGCCGGTCCTGGCAGTATTCGGTAACTTGGCCCCGTTGAAAGATGAAGTGGCCCTGGAGCGGAGTCTGAGGTTAATAGGGTCATCAATATGGCGATTTATTGGAAACAGCTGTGTTTCCTTTGAGGATGATTTTGTCTATTGAGTGCTTGTAAATAGTTGATTTATTGTAAATTAACAGATGGGCGACGCCTCCTGTTGATAACTTTTTCATGAACATCCCTTCGGATTTCGGGAAATTCTGCTCATATTTGCCGTTGGATGTCGGCGTGGCCAATCGGCATACCTAATCACGATAAACTAAAACCTTCAAAATGAATGAAGCCAAGACATAACGTACTTCCCTTCGGGCAGTAAGAAGGGAGATGTCAGCTGCCACTGACATCTCCCGGACAAAGAACACCTTTCATCATATTACGTGAGGACCCGTAGGGTTCTCCGTGAAGTGTATCTTTATTCTGCAAAGATAGTTTGCGGCGCCCACAAAAACAAAAAAACTGTTGTAAAAAACAAAGAAACTGTTGTAAAACAACAAGAGAAAAAAATAAATAAAACAAAAAAAATATGAAAATAATAAGAAATGCATCGCACTATACGTGGATGCTAATGGCAATAATGGGCCTCTGCCTGTGGCAGAACCCCGTACACGCACAGGATGGCGTTAGTAATGCCATTTATGACCGCGGCTATACACAAATTGAAAATACCCTTCCTCCATCTCCCGGAGCTGCGTCGGCTGTAAAATATGCCGATGTTACCTTCAATCCAGGTACGGGCATGGCCTCCTTCCAAGTCCCTGTGTATGAGTTGCAGGGACGCCATCTGCGGATTCCCGTGAGCCTCTGTTATCAAAGCGGAGGCGTAAAAGTGGACGAAATACCAGGCGTTGCAGGTCTTGGCTGGGCTTTGGAGGCCGGTGGTGTGCTAACACGGGATATCGTGTATATGCCGGACGAATATAGTAATTGGGGGTTTTATGAATGGCCTTCGGAAGAGTTGATGGAAAACATGAATGCGCCCGGCTACATCAACGAAACAATGGCTTTCCTGAAAAGGGTATTGTGGCGCCAGAAGGACACACAAGCCGACCGTTACAGCTACAACGTCTGCGGCCTTCACGGAACCTTCATCCTGACACCAGAACGCGAGGTGGAGCATCTGACGGGGGACGGCGTCTTGGTGAAACTGAACGCTTCGGATCTGACGTTTACATTAATAGGACCGGACGGGACCCAATACTGCATGACAGCCATAGAGTCAGGAACGCGCATCAACATGCCGGTGGATCCGTCGCCGATGACAGGCCTGCCGGAGTCATGGACAGCTCCGACGGCGTGGCACCTGACACAGATGATATCGGCTGACGGGACAGAGACTGCATCATTCAGCTATGAATCAGCCGGGACGTGGAACCGGAATGAACGGACTCGTTCATGGTCTTGGAACTACACCACTTCAACCCGTTCCTCCGGGCCCGGGAGGAATCTTCGGAACGCAAATACCGGTACCACGTTTCTTTTGCAAATGAGCTATGCCCCCAAGGTACTCACTTCTATCAATCTGAATGGAGATCAGGTGAATTTCAGTTACGTTAGTCCATCTCCGAACAGGTCGTCATTCCTTGACTGTGCCGGAGAAGGTGCTTATATGTTCCCCCGTCTGCTTAGTGGTATCAGCATCTATGCGGGTGGCGGGGCAGACAACCGAAGTTGGTCGGTGGTAACAGGCAATGGCAGCGGAAATCGTCCAGTGTTGACATCTCTTACGGAATACCGGGACGGCGCCGTCTACGACCGATGGTCGTTCACGTATGTCAACAAGGGAGGGAACTCCCGTTACAGCCAGGACTGGTTTGGTTACAATAATGGCGAAACAGGACGTAATCACTTATGTCCCTATGAGATTACCTATGTATATGGCGGTGAGATAATCAGCCAGAACTATGGAACGCCAAATGCGTTGTATGTGGATGACGGTATGATGCTGACTGCCAATCATGATGGTGCAGTGACGGCTTTCAGTTATGAGCCTTCATGGGTGAGGTATAACAACGGGGCGGATTCCACTTTTGTCGGTGTCCGCGTTCATAGTATCACCACAAAGAACGATACCGTATCGCTTAAGATACGAACCTTTTCTTATGCGAATGCCGTATCCACGCTGGGCGTAGTTCCTTCCCTGGTGATATACAGTGAAGTGAATGCTCATAATATAGGTCAAGACCAATATTCGTGGACCCATACCATGCGGGATACGCCTATTACGGAGGGCGCCAACCTGCAGTTTACACGCGTGGTTTGTGGCAAGGTCACGGAAGAGATAACAGGGGCAGATTTGTCAGAAGGTATGGCAAGGACTATCCATTATTATGACATCTCTCATGTAGCCCCCCCATACGAAACCACCATCAACCATTTCCCTAGTCAGTGGTCAAACGCCTATACCAATATCACGGGTAACATTATATACGTTAGCCAAGGTTATTGGGACGGGACGGAGCTGGATCTGGGTCTGGAGACCCGGAGGGAAGCATACCGCTGGGATGGGAATAATTGCCAGTTGGTCTCCGTTGAGGAATCGGAGTATACGCATCCCACAGGAACACTCGTTTTCAGGGGCTATACGGTACATCAAGTAATGTCTCATGTGAATGCGGTAGGCGGTCAGCTTGGATATACAGATCTTTATCACTATCCTGTTTATGCCCACCGTCGCGCCAACCCTTCGCTTACCGTCCGCCGCCTGATCACCGTCCGTGCCGGCGGGAACGATACCACGGTTATTGGCTATAACGGATACATCGGCGGCGTGACATCCCCGTTGCGTTTTACCTGGGTGCTGGTGAATGACAGCGACGGTTTCCACGAGGTGCTTTACAGCTATCCGGACAGCCAGGCTGCCGGCAGTATCTCGGCGGCGGTGGACAGTCTGGCCTCCCGCCACATCCTGACGGAGCCCATTGCGCGCCGTTACCTCCGTCGCCGCTGGGAGCCTACGGGCATCATTGAGTTTGGAACCGGTGCTCCGGTGTTCGTAGCGCGTACGCTATATGAGATTATTGACAGCACGACTTACAGCCTGTATCCGCTGCAGGGCGGCGGCGTGGCGCCGCTTCCTTCGCGAAGGAAAGAAAC
>JAFWPT010000102.1 GCA_017509375.1 Bacteroidales bacterium
AATAAGAACAATCCAAAATTGCTTCCTGTTTCGTAAGGAAACAAGGAAGATGACATAGCGAAGCGGCCATTAAAGCCAAACAGGTAGATATTTTTAGTACACAAAAAGAAGCCACGGACCCGGACACGCACAAATGGAAAAAAGTTTTACCTTTGTCAGATGATTCCAGTATAATAGACTGATACAAAATGAAATTGCCTCTTCTTATCTCAATCGTCCTCCTGCTCAGTTGCCAGACCGCCATGCCACGCGAGTACGAAGTTAACGGCCCAGGGGGCGGAATAGCATTCAAGCTTTGCCTCCCGGACGGGTTCAAACCAGAAAGCGACCGTTGCCCGATGGTCCTGCTTATGCACGGCATCTTTTCCAGCAAGGACCTGAATCCCATGCCAGCTATCGCAAAGGGGCTTGCCGATAAAGGTATCGCCTCCATACGTTTTGACTTCAACGGCCACGGAAAAAGCCAGTGACGTATGCAGGACATGACAATAGAGAGAGAACTGGGTGATGCCCGCGCCATCTGGGACTACGCCAGGTCGCTGCCCTATGTCGATGGGATCGGTCTTCTGGGACATTCCCAGGGAGGCGTTATCGCATCTATGACGGCCGGCAGGCTGGCGGCGGAAGGCATCGACCCCGCAGGTCTGGTGCTCATTGCACCTGGATCCATTATCAAAGAGGCTTGCGAAACCGGGCAGTTTTTCAAGGCCCGCTTCAATCCTCAAGATCCGCCGGAGTACATCACCTGCTGGGGCTTCTTCAAACTGGGACGGGATTATCTCGTCTCTACCCAGCAACTGGACATATTCGGTACGGCCTCGGAGTACAAAGGTCCGGTAAAGATTATTCACGGGACTCGCGACGAAATCGTACCACTGTGGTGCAGCAAAAAATTCGCGGAAACTTATGGAGACCGTTCGGAGATGGAACTTGTGGAAGGTGAGACCCACGTCATCAACAAAAAACGGAAGCAAGTGGTCGCTTCCGTTGTCAGCTTTTTCAGCTCTGTCTTTGTAACTCCTTCTACTTCAAGCTCTCAGTCCAGGCCTTAAGGTCTTCCTTGGAAGCACCGTTCAGCGTCTTGCCGGCCTTCCACTTGATTTCGGGATAAGCCGCCTTGAAATCTTCGTTAGCCTTGTCCAAAGAGCTTCCTCCGGATGTAGCGAAGAAGATTACCGTCTTGCCCTTAAATCCATACGCCTCGATAAAGGTGTTGATGATGGTCGGGGCGGTGTACCACCAAACCGGGAAACCGATATACACTACATCATAAGAATCAGCATCTTTCAGGTCTTTCACTATTGCCGGACGGGAGCTTTTGTCCTTCATTTCGACAGAACTGCGGGATTCCTGGTCCCGCCAGTCCAGGTCGGCTTCGGTGTATTTTACTTCCGGCTTGATCTCGTAAAGGGTGGCGCCGATTACTTCCGCCAGGTCCTTTGCAAGCGCTTCAGTTGTTCCGGTGGCTGAAAAATAAGCTACAAGAGTTTTCATTTTGCCTGAGTTTTGTCCGCAAGATGTAAAGAGCATCATCATTGCAGCAAGGGTTAAGGTTATTCTTTTCATCTTATAAATAAATTTGGTATAAAACTCGGATACAAAGAATGCCGCGGTCAGCGTATAAAGTTCATCGCTTCCCATGGCTCTCCATCACGCCCGGGAGCAGGTTTTCCGCCGGTAGCCTTGAGCAGCCACGCCATGTTGTTGGCCAAAGTACGCATCGTCTGAAGCCCTTCTTTGTCCAGCGCCGCCTGACCCGGTGAAGCACCATATACGATATTCCAGTACTGGGAAGTCACTACGGGCATGTTCATCATCTGAAATGGCATGGTAAGCGTCTCGAAAGAGGCCGTAGCACCTCCCCGCCGGCAAACCGCCACCGCAGCCGCCGGTTTTCCGGCAATGCTGGCGCCATTGGAGTAAAAGGCACGCTGGATAACGCTTAGCAAGGCACCGTTAGGCTGGCCGTAATATACGGGGGAGCCCACTATCAAAGCATCAGACTCTGCAAACTTTTCACTTATGCGGTTGCAGATATCGTCGTCGAAGGCGCATTTTCCATGATTCTGGCGGCACTTCCCGCAGGCGACGCACCCACGGACCGCCTTGTTGCCAATCCATACAATCTCACTGTCGATACCGTCCTTGCCCAGTTGCCCGGCAATCTCATTCAAAGCAATTGCCGTATTGCCCTTCTGGTGAGGGCTGCCGTTAATCATAAGAACTTTCATTATCTTATCATCTTTGTTTTTGGCCGACGCTTCAACGCCTGCTGCAGACAGTAGGACGCCGCCTGCAGCCAATGCCGACTTTTCCAGAAACAGTCTCCTGTCCATATAGTTTTGTATTGACTGGCGCTAAGTTAGCATTTTTTTTGATTTCTGAAGTGGTACCCGGCATCTGGCATGGGCAAGGGCAATAAAGGAGGCCAACCTAATAGCCGGCCTCCTTTTGATTCTCAATCATCAACGCAGTTACTCTAAAACCACATTGGCATCTATTATCGAGTTACCGTTGAGATTACCGCAGAGAGGCAATAAAGAAGCGGTTCCGGAAATGGTGACAGGCTTGGCTGCCGTACCCAGGGTGATGACAATGGTGCCGCTATTGCGGAAACGGCCAAGTACAGAGCCTTTGGTGGCCGCACCGGAGACCGTACCGGAAACGGTGCATCCGGACCAGGTTCTTGCCTTGGCGCCGGCACCTCCGCAAATGCCGCCGGCAAAACCGCCTTCCGCGGCGTTAACCACATTGCCGGTGTTTTCGCAATCAGTGATAACGGCGTTAACATAGCCTATCAGTCCACCTATTTCAGATTCCTTTCCTGCGGTAGCGGAAGTATAATTGATGACGTTTTCCACTTTGCCGGAATTGCTGGTAGTTTTCATCGTGCCGTTAAATCCACCTGCAATACCGCCTATGCATATAGGATCTTCGGCGGTGAAAGTGACATCCCCGCTGTTGGAGCAGTTGGTCATAGTATTGGAACCATTGTAAGAACCTATGAGTCCTCCCAGATAAGATAAAGAACCGGCGGTAGTCACCACGTTATAGAGCGATACTGCCTTGGTATTATGGCAGTCATCAATAGTATTGCCCTTCCAGATGTAGCCTGCTATTCCACCGACATAGTGCTGTTGGGTAGCATCGGCGGTATGATTATTCTTGTCAGAATCCACATCGAGAATTCCATTATTCGAGCAAGAGGTTATATTCCCCGTCGCCAGACCTGTCACTCCGCCGGCAAGAATCCACTTAGGCTGTGATACTATGCTTACGTCGGCATTGTTACAGCAATTCGCCAAGTGGGCGGTGCAGGCACCGACTACCCCGCCGAATATAAATTTGGGCGCACCGCTGCTGACCATGACCGGAGTAAAGGATAAAACCGCTTCATTTGTGCAATTCTCTATAAGGGCAGTGGTGGATGCTGGCGGAGTGAATTGTTTAGTGCTCTCGCTTGACAAAACTTCTCCGCTGGCATATTCACCGGCACCTCCAAAAACGCCGCCGAAAGCACTGCAGCTGGTGTTTCCGCCACTTTGTGCCATTGCGGTACCGCCGGCAAATGCTGCATCTAACTCCAACTCACCATAATTGTGGCAGTCGGATGCGCCCAAAGTAACATATCCGGCTACACCTCCTATGCTGGCGTCAGTAATCGCCACAGTCTTGCTGCCGGTGAATGTAAGTTTGCCATAGTTGGAGCAAGAAATAATCTTCCCTTCCACAATACCGGCGACGCCTCCGAGGGCAGGATAGCTACCTGAACCACCTCCAGGATAAGACCATTCAATATCTCCCCTGTTGATACAATTCTTAACAATACCATAATCATTTGTGGCATTCTCAACGGAGACGCTCTGACCAACCACTCCGCCTATTCCGAATTTTTTCATATTGCCGGA
>JAFWPT010000103.1 GCA_017509375.1 Bacteroidales bacterium
AGGATCCATGCGCTACCCTGATAGCCTGTGTAGAGAGATGCAGACCAATAGCCACCCCACGCTCCTTGCAATTCATACTGCGAGCTTCTTACGCCTGCCGCAGGGAGGAATATTGATTTGTCTGTGAAACCAGCCCTGTTGCTCGTGACAATCATTCCAGTCACACCAGTTCCATTATAATTGCCTGTCCATACCCAATTGCAATTGCTCTTTAGTTCTATTAACTCGGCGTCTGTCGGCGTCCGCCAGCTGCCGCCCCAATTCACGTGGGCGGCGTCATCCTCCGGATCGAGGACTGTCTTGTTATCCACCGTACCGTAACTGGAGTCGTAGTTGTATTTTGTCAGGCTATTGGAACTGCCGTTGCACCACTTGTACGTTGACCAATGATAATTGGACTTCGGCTCGGTTTCGCCCCAAGCGAAATAGTCGCCATATTCTTCCGGTTTTGTAGCTCCTATATTGAAGGTCGCCCATTTGAGACCTGACGGCAGACCAAGGTCGACATACTCAGGCACTGCAGCGGGCTGTTCAAGGACGACCTCGACCGGCGCCATGCTGTTCACATGATTCCTCGCGATAGAGATTGACTTGTCGGTTGCCTTCGCGAAGGTGCTGCCGTCGGCACAGGTTACTGTGATAGTGAAGCCCTTTGTGAAATTCGTCGGGGGAACGACGAACCAGAATTCGGTGCAGCTGTCCGCCGATGAGCCTATCGTTACCAGTGTCGGGCAGCTGAGGGTGATGCTTTGGGTGGCGTCGCTCTGCATCGCAAGCGACGGAGTGCCGCCGACCGGCATAGTCACCAAGGCACTGCCGGCTATGCGCTCACCGTTGTTGCCCCGGAGGGTTATGCTCGAAACCTGAACGTTGCTGCCGAACAACTTGAACGCAAGGATGCTGCCCGTGTTCCTGAACTTCAGCTGGTTATCCGGCGTGGCAGATAACATCGTATTGGCCCCGGCTCCGAAACTGCCTTCCACCCAGGTCTGCTCTGAGGGAAGAGTGATGGCAATCACTCCGTCGTTACTTATCTTGGTGCTCTGCTGGTAAGGGTACACCGCATAGATGTCCGAAATGTCGTTGCCGGTCACGAATTCATCGCCGGCGACCTTGGAGAAGCTGCCGGCATTGTCGCCGGTCTCGCCCTTGAAGGCATATTGCTGGTTGTAAGTGTACTTGTTGAATATCGTAATCCTGTCGTCGGCGTGCCAGAGGACGCGGAACTGGTCGTCCGCATAAGTCTTAGTGTCCGTCGTTTCCGAAGGCTGCTCGATGGTAGCGTAGAATTCCTCGTACTGCGGAAGGACGGGCAGGACTTCTTCCTGCTCCTTTACAGTACAGGCAGTTGCAACAACTAAGGCTACAAGTGAAAAAAGTATGCTGAACTTGTGCATGTCAAGTGGCTTAACAACCTGCAAATATAGTGTTTTTCAGAACACCCCACTCACCCGGACACAGGGTGATGAAAAAAAAGGCCGCGGGCGGATGCCTGCGGCCTTTGTCGTCACAATGAACGATCACACTTTGATCTCAACCTCTACGCCGGAGGGCAACTCGAGCTTCATCAAGGCGTCAACGGTCTTGGCGTTGGAGTCCTCGATGTCGAGAAGCCTGCGGTAAGAATCGAGCTCGAACTGCTCGCGGGCCTTCTTGTTTACGAAGGTGGAGCGGTTAACGGTGAAGATCTTCTTGTTTGTAGGTAGGGGGATAGGACCATTCACCTTCGCGCCAGTAGCTTTCACCGTGTCAACGATCTTGGCAGCCGACTTGTCGACGAGCATGTGATCGAAAGACTTGAGTTTAATTCTAATTTTCTGATTCATATAATTAATAGTTTTTAATAATCGTTTTATTCATCATCCGAGACAAACCTGTAACCGCTCTTTTCCACAATGTCTTTGGCCATAGCCCCGGGGACTTCGGCATAATGGTCGAATGACATGGTGCTCGTGGCACGTCCTGAAGACAGGGTGCGGAGCACGGTCACATAACCGAACTGCTCGGAGAGCGGGACGAAGGCCTTGACAATGCGGGCGCCGCTAGCGGAAGAATCCATCGAGGTAATCTGGCCGCGACGGCGGTTCAGGTCTCCTACGATTTCTCCCATGTACTCCTCCGGCGTCACGACTTCGAGGTCCATGATGGGCTCGAGGAGCACGGGCTTGCATTTGCGGCAAGCATGACGGAAAGCCATGCGGGCAGCAAGCTCGAATGACAACTGATCAGAATCCACCGGATGGAAAGAGCCATCCAGCAGGGTGACCTTGAGAGACTGCACTTCATAACCCGCAAGTACACCGTTGGTCATTGCGGACTCGAAGCCTTTCTGCACACTCGGAATGAACTCCTTGGGTACGTTGCCGCCCTTCACCTGATTGTCGAACTGAAGTCCGGTCACACCCTCGTCGGCAGGTCCGATCTCCACCACGATATCTGCAAACTTGCCGCGGCCGCCCGTCTGCTTCTTGAAGACCTCGCGATGCTGTACGCTCGCGGTAACGGCCTCCTTGTAGTTGACGTGCGGGGCGCCCTGGTTGATCTCTACGCCGAACTCACGGCGCAGACGGTCAACAATGATATCCAGATGGAGCTCGCCCATACCGCTGATGACGGTCTGGCCGGTCTCGTTGTCCGATTTCACGGTAAAGGTAGGGTCTTCCTCCGCCAGCTTCGCCAGAGCCACCCCGAGCTTGTCGAGGTCGGCCTGGGTCTTGGGTTCCACCGCGATACCGATTACCGGATCGGGGAACTCCATAGACTCCAGCGAATAGCGGTGGTTCTCTGCGCACACGGTGTCGCCCGTGTGGAGATCCTTGAACCCTACTGCCGCGCAGATGTCTCCCGCCTCCACGAAATCTATGGGATTTTGGTGGTTGGAGTGCATCTGGTACAGGCGTGCCACCCTCTCCTTCTTGCCGGAACGCGAATTCATCACATAGGTGCCGGCATCCAGATGTCCGGAATAGGCACGTATGTACGCGAGGCGGCCGACGAAGGGATCCGTTGCAATCTTGAAAACAAGACCGCAGAACGGTGCTTCCGGAGAAGGAGGCAACATGACGGCCTGGTCGTTGGCCATATTGGTGGCGTGGGTCTCGCCGATGTCCAGTGGAGAAGGCAGGTAACGCATCACGGCGTCCAGCAGGAACTGAACTCCCTTGTTCTTGAAAGAAGAGCCGCAGCAGGCAGGTACAATCTGCATCGAGATGGTACCCTTGCGCAGGGCGGCAACTATTTCTTCCTCGGTGAGGGAGTCGGGATCCTCAAAGAACTTCTCCATAAGGGCGTCGTCGAATTCCGCAGCTTTTTCCACCAGCTTGGCGCGCCAGGATTCGACGTCTTCCAGCATATCTGCCGGAATGTCGCCGTACTCATAGTTCACGAGCTCGTCGCTCGAGTTGTAGAAAATGGCCTTACGTGCGATCAAATCGACTATGCCCTGGAAGTGCTCTTCCGCCCCGATAGGGAGGCAGATGGGCACCGCGGTTGCGCCGAGTTTGGTCTTTATCTCTTCCACACATGCGAGGAAGTCCGCACCGACGCGGTCCATCTTGTTGACATACGCCAACTTGGGCACGCCGTACTTATCGGCCTGACGCCATACTGTCTCACTCTGCGGCTGCACGCGGCCGACCGCACAGAAAGTGGCGATCGTACCGTCGAGCACACGCAGGGAGCGCTCTACGTCCACCGTGAAGTCCACGTGACCCGGAGTGTCGATCAGGTTGATCTGGTAGGTTTGGCCGCCAAAATGCCAGAAAGCCGTGGTAGCGGCAGAGGTGATAGTGATTCCCCTCTCCTGCTCCTGGACCATCCAGTCCATAGTGGCTGCACCTTCGTGGACCTCTCCTATCTTGTGGGTCTTTCCGGTGTAATAGAGGATACGCTCGGACGTAGTGGTCTTGCCCGCATCTATGTGGGCCATAATGCCGATGTTCCTCGTGTATTTGAGATCTCTCTTGGCCATCAGATGTTAAGGCTAAAAGCGGAAGTGGGCAAATGCCTTGTTGGCCTCTGCCATTCTGTGCATATCCTCCTTGCGCTTGAAAGCACCACCTTCATTGTTGTATGCGGCGATGATCTCAGCACAAAGTTTCTCTGCCATAGAGCGGCCGTAACGCTTGCGGGCGAAGTTGATCATATTCTTCATCGAGAGCGAAATCTTCCTTTCCGGGCGCAACTCTGTCGGCACCTGGAAGTTGGCACCACCGATACGGCGACTCTTGACCTCAATCTGAGGGGTCACGTTCTCGAGAGCCTTCCTCCAAATATCGAGAGGAGCCTTGTCAGAATCTTTCATCTTCTCGCCTACCATATCAATGGCATCGTAAAAAATAGAATACGCGAGACTCTTCTTCCCCTGCAACATAAGATTGTTCACGAA
>JAFWPT010000104.1 GCA_017509375.1 Bacteroidales bacterium
CCGTGCGCCAGGCTGAAGAAGAGCGTTTCGAGACTTTTATGTCGGAAGACCCCGCCCGCCTGCATTTCCCCGACTCCGACTATACCCTGTTCGACCCTTTCTTCGAGGCGCTTGACAATGCAGGCAAGAAGCAGATGCGTATCCTGCATTACGGGGACTCCCAGATTGAAGAAGACCGCATCACCGGCACCATCCGCGCCGGTCTGCAAAGGCGCTTCGGCGGAGGCGGTCCTGGACTTCTCCCCTTCGGCCGTCCGTATTACACCCAAAGTTTCGGGCAGACCAGTTCCGCCTCACTTTATCGGACCATGGCTTTCAGTGACGGAGCCCGGCGTTCCGATTCCCGCTACGGAATTATGGGACAATGCTGCCGTATAGATACCAGCGTATTCACAACCATCTCCCCTGCTAAGAAGAATGTAGATCCCAGTCGTCATTTTCGCCGCTTCACCTTGCTCGCCGGCAATGTTAGGGGTTCGCTTAATGTTAGCTGCAACAATCAGAAATACAAGCTCGAACCCGTAAGCGGCGCCTCAGGAGTCGGCCGTATCGTCATTTCGCTGCCGGACAGCACCAGCAAACTTCGTTTCAGCACCTGGGGCAGCGCCGACATCTACGGAATGCAGCTCGATGATACTCTCGGTGTCTGCGTGGACAATATCCCCATGCGCAGCTGCTCCGGCACAGTATTCACCCGGATCAGTTCCGCCCAGCTCAAGGATTATACGGAAAACGGAAACGTGCGCCTCATTATACTGCAATTCGGAGGCAACTCCATGCCCTACCGCAAGACCGCCAAGTCCATCTCAGAATACAAGGAATCGATTGAGAAGCAGATACGCTATTTCAAGGGCATAGCTCCCCATGCGTCCATATTATTCATCGGACCTTCCGACATGTCGACAAATATCAAGGGCAAGATGCAGACCTACCCTCACTTGCCGATGATGGTAGACTCCCTGAAAGCAGCTGCAAACAACTGCGGAGCGGCCTATTGGGACATGTACAGAGCTATGGGAGGCGACGGATCCATGGCTGAATGGGTGAAAGCAAGGCCCCAGCTTGCAGGCAATGACTACGTACACTTTACGCCCAAAGGGGCAGAGGCAGTCGGCAACATGCTCTTCGAGACGCTGATGCTTTACTACGACTGGTATCGCATGCGTAAATACGGATCCGCCAAATGAGTCTTTTCCTTCCGGTACTTATCGCTTTCTGTACATGCTTCGGGGCCGCTGCCCAGGGGTTGCCACATTGCGCGAAGCCGGACAGTTCTGTGCTTAGAGTCCCCGGATCCGCACATGGACTGGAGCGTTTTCATCGGAAGCTGAAGCTTTGCTCAGAAATCCCCGATAGTAGCGTAACTATCTGGCACATAGGTGGCTCTCACGTTCAGGCAGGTCACTTTTCCACCCGTATGAGGCATAACTTCGACTCCCTCGGTCACTATGCGTCTGCAGGGCGGGGGTATATTTTCCCATATCCTCTTGCGCATACGAACTACGACCGTTCTTATAGTATAAGCAGTGAGGGTGAATGGATAGGTACACGGAGTTCGTTCCCCAACCGCAAACTCGATTACAGGCCGTCCTGGGGCATTACCGGAATAGCCGCCTACACTGCGGACAGCACTGCTTTCTTTTCGCTGGGGGGCGTTCGGCCGTTTACCAGGCTGCACCTGCTCTCAGATGCTTCGGAAGACGTGGTGCCGCTCGCCGTGTGCGGACGTGACACACTGTCTTTTGTCCCGGACAGCCTGCTGCAAGGCTTCGTACTTAACCTGGAAGAGGCCACGGATACGATAACCATATTGCCCTCTCTCAAAGATGGGGAATTCTTTTGCGTAAGGGGCCTGCTCCCCGAGCACCCTGGCTTGAAAGGGCTGCGTTACATTTCAACCGGGGTGAACGGTGCACGCACAAGTACATGGACGGAGCGCTGTCCGGAATTTGTAAGGGAACTGTCGATGATACATCCTGACATGGTCATTCTCGGACTAGGCATTAACGATGCTGCCTGTCCGGCCAGCAGATTCAACCCTGACAAATTCAAGGCGAACTATCGTAAGCTCCTGGATATCATAAAGAAGCAAGAGCCGGACTGCGCCCTGATATTCATTACCAACAATGACTCCTGGCGCTATGCGGGACGGCGTATGGTCCACAACGAAAACGGGATTGCCGTACGCAAGGCCATGTTCGAACTGGCAGAAGAATACGATGGCGCCGTATGGGACCTCTTCGAGATTATGGGGGGCAACGGCAGCGCTGAGGCATGGCGGGACTCTTCACTTATGAAGAATGACAGGCTGCACTTCACAAAAGAAGGCTACTACCTGCTTGGAGACATGCTTTACCGGGCAATAACAGAAAGATAGTGGCATGGAAAAACTGCTGGCATACGATCCTTCATCGCCCTTGGTGTTCACCCAGTTCTATTTCTGGGCCTTTTTCGGCTTGGTGTATGCTTTGTTTGCACTTGTCGGTAAAAAAAGGCACATGCGAAACGCCTTCTTGTTTTTCGCCAGTCTGTTTTTCTATTACAAGACCAGCGGGCTTTCGATCCTGATACTCTTGTTCGTAATATGCTCTGATTTTTTCATAGCCAAAAGGATGGCCACCAGGCCTCCCGGAAGTTTCAAGCGGAAATTCTGGCTTGTCTTGAGCGTCTGCATTGACCTGGGACTGCTGTGCTACTTTAAGTATGCTTACTTTTTTGCCGACGTTGTAGGCCAGCTTACCGGACTTCAAGTCAAAGTAACTGACGTGTTCGCTATAGTGGGCAATATGATATGCGGCAGCGAACGTTTCGACGTGGACAATATAGTGCTGCCTGTCGGTATTTCATTCTTTATATTCCAGATTATCAGCTACAGCGTCGACGTGTACAGGGACGACGTAAAGCCGGTACGCAACATATTGGATTTCGGCTTCTATGTCAGCTTTTTCCCCCAGCTGGTCGCCGGCCCCATAGTGCGGGCTTCCGAATTCATCCCTCAGCTGTACAAGGACTTCTCCATCAGCCGCAGGCAGTTCGGAATAGCTGTGTTCTGGATTCTTAACGGGCTTGCTAAGAAGATTGTTCTCAGCGACTACATAGCAGTGAATTTCATAGACAGGGTATTCGACAATCCCCTGCTGTTCACAGGATTCGAGAATTTTTCCGCACTCTTCGCCTACTCCCTGCAGGTGTATGCGGACTTCTCCGGCTACACCGA
>JAFWPT010000105.1 GCA_017509375.1 Bacteroidales bacterium
CTTTAGTTGCTTCATTGTATGAGAATGTGCAATCTTTGAATTTCCAAGTGCCGCTACTTGCAATGTTCAAAGCACCGCCATTCTCATCAGTGACTTTACCCTTGACAAAGCTAATTCCATCAAAAGTGACATTCATATTGCCTCCAAGAGTAAGGATACGATGGTCCCCCGTGTCATCGCCGTCATCATCTCCAGAGAATATGGTACCACTCTCACCCTTTATGGTAAAGGAAATGGTCTCGCTTTCATTAATGTTGATTGCTGCATCGGCACCCCACTTGTAAGTGCCGGCTGCAAGATGGAAGGTGGCTCCGTTGATATTGGCCAGTTTGGCGTTATCCATCTCAGTATCTGTTCCTCCGGGATGGAGTTTGCTCCAGAATTGAGAAGCACTCCAGGCATTATCCACATTCATGCCGTTTTTCTTTCCGGCACCATCTACCGATACATAATAATGGCCATCGGCCGATACCGTCTCCATATCATACACCTTGTTTGCGGCAGTGGTGATGGCCTTGTTGAGCCAGTAAGTTCCGGTTACTGTAGTTCCATTGTACCAGGTGAGCAACAGTCCCTTGGAGTGGGTAATTCCGGGAGCGATGGCCACATAGTAGGTGCCGCCTGTGCTCGCGGGGACCGTGACGGTAATACTGGAGCCTCCATCCGAAAGAGCTCCGGCAGCGGGGGCTTCTCCCGAGCAGTCAACTGCCAGCGTTCCGGACAGGTTTTCCTCGCCTACACTGGAAACCACCACCTTGGTGATATCGGCCCCTACAGTGAATCCCACAAATGCATTCACGTTCTTGAAGGCCATGTTATGCTCTCCATCGACCTTGGCAACGGCGATGTTACCCTTGCCGAAGGTGCCTTCCTGAGCGGCAGGTATGGTCACATTGACTGTCGTACTGCTGACAGAGGAATACAGGTCCTTGGGATACACGGCGTAAAGTGCCGTTTTCCCGCTGGGTACAAGTCCCGTGAAATCGCCTATTGCGCTGCCGCCTTCACCGACTAATTCGAAATCGTTAGCCGATTCATCGCTGCAATAGACCTTGATCTGGTCTCTGGCAGCCCATTTTACGGCGGTGCCGTCAAGGGTGGTTTTGGTCTCATCACTTACAGCACTGAGCGTCAACTGGGTATAACCATCCGGAATCACTTCTTCAGGGGTGTTGTCTTCTTTCTGGCAAGAGAAAAGCGTAAGGGCGCATATTGCGCAAATAAATGCAAAATAAATCTTTTTCATAACCATATCCTCCTGTCTCTAACCAAGATCTTCACCCGCATACGGGTCAGTGATGACAATTGTTTCCAATACGCCTTTACTTGTTTCGCAGATTGCGGACTCCATAACTAATGGAACCGCCTGAACGGCTGGGCTTTCATACTCTTTTTTCATAATACATTAGTTTTATTGTTATTTGTTTTCAATATATCTCTTGACATCCTCCCAGCGGTAATATGGGCCGGAGACGGGCTCTATTTCAGGGATAAGAGTCTCCTGCTCGTTGGCAAGAAACTTGACCAGCACTTCACCCTTCCTGTTCTTGTAAAAAATCATTTGAAGGTTGGAGGCAAATGTGCAGAGTTTGGCGCCGGGCCAGCTGCTGTACGCTTCTTCTGCCGTAAGTCTTGGGTATCCGAATCCTTCCAGGCCCAGAAAAGAACAAAGGCACATAAAAGGAAGGTCGTGCCCGAAGATGAGGTCTGCAGCAACCGGAGCACCTGCTATAGCTTCATCGGCCTTTCTCACTATCTCCTTAGCCAGGACGGAGACCTCCTTCAAAGCTTCGTCGCCATAAGGAACAGAGTTGCAATATGAAAGGTAATTCTGTAAGGCGTGGCGGGCATATGCCGTGACAACAGCTTCCCACGGGAGGAAACTGTAGCGATTATCCTCAATATCATAAGCTTCAGTAAAACGGGCCAGGTTAAAAATGGCGGAGATAAAATGCTTTGGCTTTCCTGTAA
>JAFWPT010000106.1 GCA_017509375.1 Bacteroidales bacterium
GGGCAGGTACCAATGGCTGGTCTTCTTCTTGATGGGAGCGGCGCCGCTCAGCTTGGAACGGGGGTTGATAAGCTCTTCCGGACTGAGCGTGCTTCCGCACTTCTCGCATTGGTCTCCGTATGCGCCTTCATTGCCGCACCGTGGGCAAGTGCCCACTATATACCGGTCCGCCAGGAACTGTCCCGCCTCCGGATCGTAGTACTGTTCGCTCTCGCGGGTGATGAATTTGCCTTCATCGTACAGCTTTCGGAAAAACTCCGAGGCCCCTTCGGCATGAACGGCGGAGGAAGTACGGCCATATATGTCGAAGTTGATTCCCAGTCCGGAGAAGGAATCCTTGATAAGCTTATGATAGCGGTCCACTATGTCCTGCGGAGAGCAGTTCTGCTGGCGTGCCTTAATTGTTATAGGCACTCCGTGCTCATCGGAGCCGCATACGTAAAGCACGTCCCTGCCTCTCATGCGCAGGTAGCGCACATAAATATCCGCCGGCACATAGACGCCGGCCAAATGGCCTATGTGCACCGGACCGTTGGCATAAGGCAGTGCACAAGTCACAAGGGTTCTTTTCTTTTCGCTCATATCTTGTCTGTTTTTTCTCTTCCGATTTTCTGCTTGATGCGGCGCTGGGCGGCCTGAAGCTTGAGCATTGCCTGCATCTTTGACATTTGTTCTTCCGGGCTGGCCACTGCCAGTTCCCGGCGGAGGGTATCCAGTTTGTCCTGCACCCGCCTTTCGGCATAAACCATAATGGCTTTAGGGACTCCGTTGGTGAGGAAGGTGGCCGTGGAAGTAAGGGAGGCCTCGAAAGCGCCTACGGTTATCTGATACTTTTCAGTAGAGAAAGACGCCGCCAGGTCGGCCAGGCGCCTGTCCTCGCCGTTCAGCAGCGCACGCAGTATAGCTTCCTGGGAGAGGCCTTCGTCATAGAGACGCAAATAGCTGTCGTATAGCTGCTTATAGGAGGTATTGGAGAACTCGCTGCCGTCAGCGTCCATGGACTCGCGGATGAAGTCCGCTACGCTGGTTTTATCCTCCTCGCTACCGGAATAATAGGGGGAATCGCTCTCGAATTCCATAAGTTCGGTGCCGTAACGGAGCAGGAAGAACAAGAGATCCCGCTCTGCAGGAGCCAGGGTGCGGTTCTCCAGCGCCAAGGAGCCCGAGTTTCCTGCCGCCGCATCAGGTGCACCGCCATTTTCCCCGTAGCCGGCATAATCGTAGGGAGCAGAGCCGCCGGAGCCGTTTTCCGAATCAATTTGGTCCCCGGCAGAGGCCCCCGAAGCCTGCGCGGGACGGCGCTGCTGCTCACGAACGGCCGATTCCATGAGCCGCTTGCGGGTATCGGCGATGCGCTGGAACAGGATGGATGTCTCCACGCCGAAACGCAGGCCGACGACGTCCACGTACACCGAACGCTTCACCGGGTCCGGAATCTGGGCTACGGAATCGGCAATGTCGTTGATTAGATTAGCACGCTTGATGGGATCACGCCCGGCATCGGCCAACAGCAGCTCAGTCTTGAATTCAATGAAGTCCTGCTCCCCCTTCTCTATGTACTCTTGCATCTGGGCAAGCGTATTCTTGCGGGCGAAAGAGTCCGGATCCTCCCCTTCCGGCAGGAGCAGCACCTTCACGTTAAGGCCCTCGGCAAGGAATATATCAATTCCGCGCATGGCCGCATGTATGCCGGCGGAATCACCGTCATACATGATGGTGACGTTTTCCGTAAACTTGTGTATGAGGCGCACCTGCTCCAGCGTGAGGGAAGTGCCGCAGGAGGCGACGACATTGGTAATTCCGAGCTGATGCATGGTAACCATGTCCAGGTTGCCTTCCAC
The DNA here is from genome assembly GCA_017509375.1 of Bacteroidales bacterium. The sequence continues at coordinate 1,842 of JAFWPT010000106.1, forward strand.
CAGGATGCACTTGCCGCTGCGGGCTATCTCGCTCTTGGCGAACCAGATACCAAGCAGGTTGCGGCTTTTTACATATATTTCGGTCTCCGGCGAGTTGACGTACTTTGCAGGATTGTCCGAATGGAGCGTGCGGCCGCTGAATGCCAGCACCCGGCCGCTTACGGAGTGGACGGGGAACATCACCCGCTCCCGGAATTTGTCAACCACGCTGCCGTCTTCCCGCTGCACCGCAAGTCCGGCGGCAAGAATGTACTCCATCTTATATCCGGCGGCTACGGCTGCATCTATGAGAGCAGTTTTGCCTGAGGGAGCCCAGCCAAGTCCGAAACGGGCTATCGTATCGTCTTCCAGTCCCCTTTTGCGCAGGTACTCATAACCCACGGCGCGGCCCTCCGGAGCATTGAGCTGGGAGGCGAAGAACTTCTGGGCAAACTCGGACACCAACAGCAGGCTCTCTCTCCTCTGCCGCTTTGCAATCTCTTCGGCGGACTCCTCTTCTTCGACTATTTCTATTTTGTATTTGGCAGCCAGATAGCGCAGGGCCTCCACGTAGGAGCTGTGCTCGTGCTCCATCACAAAGCCTACGGCAGAACCGGACTTGCCGCATCCGAAGCATTTGTAGATGCCTTTGGCAGGCGACACATAGAATGACGGCGTCTTCTCGTTATGGAACGGACAGCAAGCCACATAATTGGCCCCGCGACGCTTAAGCGTCACGAAATCCCCGACCACATCTTCAATCCTGGCGGTGTCGAGAATAAGATTTACTGTCTCCTGCGGAATCACGAAGCTATCTCACATAGGAACTTTATACGCACGAGGCGTATTTCCATCTCGTCATAATCCCCGCCCAGGGCAGCTATGGCATCGGCAACCGAATCCGAAGCGGCTTCCTCCCGGAAGTACTCGTATATCTCTTCGACTATATCCTCGTCGAAATTCTCTTCGATGTAATAATCCAGGTTTAGTGACGTACCTGTAGCCACTATGGCCTCAATCTCGCCCATCAGTTCATCCATTTCCATGCCCCTGGCTTCGGCGATATCCTCCAGGGACATGCATTTGTCTATGCTCTGGATGATGAAAATCTTATTGGCCGACTTGCTCGGAGAGGACTTTACGATGAAATCGTCCGGGCGGGTTATATCGTTCTCTTCCACATACTTGCGTATGAGGTCGACGAATTCCGCACCGAACTTGCGGGCCTTGCCTTCTCCCACTCCCTGACAGCCTTTGAGTTCATCGACAGTGATGGGATAGAGGATAGACATGTCGTCCAGGGCCGGGTCTCCGAAGATAATCCAGGGCTGCAGCTTCAGTTTCCTGGCCACATCCTTGCGGAGGTCTTTCAGCATTGCAAGCAGAATCGGATCGCCTGCGCCGCCGCCTCCCTTCATCGCGGCATTCGCCGCTGCAGCCTCCTCATCTTCTTCATCATCTGCGTCTCCGCCGGTAAATACCCGGTCTTCCACCATCTTCAGCTCATACGGCTGCTTGAGGAAATCCCGGCCTTTGTCGGTTACAGCTATAAGACCGTAGCTCTCAATTTCTTTCTCAAGCAGGTGCAGGATAAGTCCCTGATGGATTACGGTACACCAGAACTTGTCGCTGCGGTCCTTGCCCTTGCCGTAAAAAGGCAGCTGGTCGTGCTGGTAAGACTTCACCATGGCTGTTGGGTTGCCCACCAGCACATTCGCAAGATGCTCTATCTTGAAGTGCTCCGGAAGGGCCTCTATCAGGGAGATGACGAGCTTCATCTGCTCGCGGCCGTCGAAAAGGGGCTTAGGGTGCACGCAGTTGTCGCAGGAACCGCAGTTATCCTGTGGATAATCTTCTCCGAAGTAGTTGAGCAACAGCTTCCTCCGGCATTGGTTGGACTCGGCGTAAGCCACCACTTCTCCAAGGAGCTGGCGGCTTATCTCCTGCTCGGCGACAGGCTTCCCCTGCATGAACTTTTCCAGTTTCTGGATGTCTTTGTAACTATAGTAATCGATGCAATGTCCCTCTTTGCCGTCCCGGCCCGCACGTCCGGTCTCCTGGTAGTAGCTCTCTATGCTCTTGGGGATATCGTAATGAATGACAAAGCGCACGTCCGGCTTGTCTATTCCCATTCCGAAAGCGATGGTGGCCACTATCACATTGATTTCCTCGGCGAGGAAGGCATCCTGGTTCTCCGCCCTGGTCTTTGCATCCAGACCGGCGTGGTAAGGCCGGGCCTTGATGCCGTTTATGCATAGCAGCTGGGCTATTTCTTCCACTTTCTTGCGGCTCAGGCAGTAAACGATACCGGATTTTCCGGAATTCTGCTTGATATACTTTATCATGTCTTTCTCCACGTCCTGTTTGTCCCGGACTTCGTAGTACAAGTTGGGACGGTTGAAGGAAGACTTGAAGATGGCAGCCCCCTGGATGCCCAGATTCTTGAGTATATCACTCTGCACCTTGGGGGTTGCCGTGGCGGTGAGAGCGATAATAGGGAGGCGGCCGATCTCATCTACCAGGGCTCTGATACGGCGGTACTCCGGACGAAAGTCGTGCCCCCATTCGGATATGCAGTGGGCTTCATCCACGGCGTAGAAAGAGATTTTTACCTCCCTCAGCAGAGCCACGTTCTCTTCTTTTGTAAGGGACTCGGGCGCCACATACAGGATTTTTGTTTTCCCCCCGAGGAGGTCCGCCCGGACCTCCTCGATCTGGGCTTTGCTCAACGACGAATTCAGGAAATGGGCTATGCTGCCGGTGCCGGCGTCGAAGCCGCGCAGCAGGTCAACCTGATTCTTCATCAGAGCGATAAGCGGGGAAATAACGATGGCCGTACCCTCCATCAGGAGGGCAGGAAGCTGATAGCAGAGAGATTTGCCGCCGCCTGTCGGCATCAGCACAAAGGCGTCGCCACCTTCGACAAGATGCCGGATGACGAGCTCCTGGTCGCCTTTGAAAGTGTCGTACCCGAAAAAGTTCTTCAGGGTCTGGTGGATGGTGGCGGAATCTATAGTCATCAGTTGTCTTCTAAAGTGTGAATTGCAAGCCCGGAACGGAGCTTAGGCTCGAACCATGTAGTCTTGGGAGGCATTATATTGCCGGTGTCGGCAATATTGATAAGCTGCTGCATAGAGACCGGATAGAGGGCGAATGCAACTTTCATCTCGCCGCTGTCCACCCTGCGTGACAACTCCTCGAGGCCACGGATTCCGCCCACGAAATCGATTCGCTTATCTGTACGGAGATCCTTGATACCCAATATCTTATCCAGCACCAGATTGGAGAGGATGGTGACGTCCAGGACGCCTATGGGGTCGCTGTCGTCGTACCTGCCGGGCTTGGCGGTAAGGCTGTACCATACCCCTTCGAAGTACATGGAGAAATTGTGAAGCCCGCAGGGCTTGTAAACCTGGGAGCACTTGCAATGGCAGGGATATTCACAGTCGCACTTGCCGCCGTCTTTCGTGCAATCGCACTTACATTCAATCTCGAAATCTTTTCCGAGCGCCTCGAAGAACTCTTTGGCGCTAAGACCGTTGAGGTCCCGGACGACACGGTTGTAGTCTATTATCTTCAACTGGCTCTCGGGGAAGCAGACTGCCATGAAGTAATTGTATTCTTCATTGCCGGTGTGAGCTGGATTCTGAGCCTTCTTTTCTGCGCCTACCCGGGCAGCGGCGGCGGTACGGTGGTGACCGTCAGCAACATAGAAGGCCTCTATGTCGTTTGTGAAAACTTCGGTGATGCGGGCGTTTACGGCATCGTCGTCAATCACCCAGAAAATATGCTCGAAGCCGTTTTCGTCGGTAAATCTGTATTCGGGCTCGCCTGCAGCCGTATTCCGGATGATGCGGCCGAGTTCCTCGTTGTCTTTGAAAGCGAAGAAAACCGGCTCTATATTGGCGTTCTGGATGCGTACGTGCACCATACGGTCGTCTTCCTTGTCTTTGCGAGTCAGCTCGTGCTTCTTTATAATGCCGGCAGCATAATCGTCGGTATGGGCGCAAAGGACTATGCCGTACTGGGTACGGCCGTCCATCGTCTGGGCATATACATAATACTTCTCCTTGTCTTCGCGGACCAGCCACCCGTTTTTCTGCCAGGTCTTGAAATTTTCCACGGCTCTGTCGTAGGTACGCTGTTCGTGTTCGCCGGCGATAGGGTCGAAATCTATCTCGGGCTTGGTAATGTGCAGCAAAGACTTCTCGCCCGCCATTTTGCGGGCTTCTGCTGAATTCAAAACATCATAAGGAGGCGCAGCCACTTCGGTGACGATGCTGCGTGGAGGTCGTAATGCTGAAAAAGGTTTTACTCGTACCATGATTTCGGTTATTAATTCTACCGAAGGTACGAACATTTTATTTAAAAAGCAAACGGAAAATCAATTCTCGTCTTCGTCGTAGATTATTTCTTCCTTTTCGTCATCGTCGTCTCCGGCATCGTCATCTTCGTCCTCGTCGTCATCCTCATCCCCGCCGGGAATACCGGGAAGCTTGCGGTGCTGCTGAGGCAGGTCTTCGAAGGCCACGTAACCATTCTCGAACTCCAGGGGGACAGGTCCCTTGGTATCCACGATGACAGGCGCGGGGACGCTTCCGGGTTCTTCGGCTTCCAAGGTGATTATCACGCTCTTGCGAGCTGCTATGTCATAGAAGTATTCAAAACGGACTATTCCGTCTTTCACGGTTTTGGCTACGGAAACCGCGTCCACGGTGCCGAAGCCGAGGTCCTGCAGGGCATAGCGCGCAGCCACATTGTCCTCCGCATCGAAAGCCTTGAAGAGTATGGGCTGATCTACAGTAAATTCAAGATCTGCGCGAAGCTGCTTGTGGAAGGTGTAAAGAGAGTGGTTTCCGTTAATCTTATACACCCTGTAAAAGCCCTTTATACCTTTGAGAGTAACCCTGTAAGTGTACACCATAATAGTCTTTTCACAAATTGAATATGCGAAGATACAAAAAAAACCGGCAGTTTTTGTATATCTTGGAAAAATGATTTGACACTTTATGAGCACCTGCCGGTCCCGGTTTGCTGGTAAGAGCATTTTATTTCAATGATTATTCACGTAGAATCCTTATCTTTGGCATCCGATGAGCGATATTTACAAAAGTATTTCATCCCGGGGCCAAGGGCTGTACAAGGACAGCGGCAGCCGCTTCATTGCTTTCGCCATACCCGTAGAAACCGACGATGAGGTACGGGAGCTGGTTTCCGGCTTCCGCAAGGAGTATCACGACGCACGGCACCACTGCTACGCTTACCGCATAGGCGCCAAGGGCGAAACCTGGCGTGCCAGCGACGACGGAGAGCCGTCCGGCACCGCCGGGAGGCCTATCCTGGGCCAGATAGACTCCGCGGGGCTAAGCGACATACTGATTGTGGTGGTACGCTACTTCGGAGGCATAAAACTGGGTGTGCCGGGGCTTATCAAAGCTTATAAAAGCGCAACAGCAGACGCTCTCGCAAACGCGCCGGTGTGCAAAAAAATCGCAGGCGACTGGTACCGGATAGGCTTCGGCTATGATGCGATGCCTCAGGTGATGAAAATGGTGAAGGACCTGGACCTGCCCCAAAGGAACAGGGAATTCGGCAGCGACTGCAGCATGGAACTCAGGGTGAGGTGCAGTCTGAGAGAAGATTTTTTGGAAAGAACGAGTACAATCTGTACTTTTGTAGACTTATTATAAAATAACACTATGGCTAACAAAGTTCACGTTTTCAATGCCGGCCCCTGCCTCCTGCCGCAGGTAGCCATCGACAATTCTATCGAAGCCTTGAAGGATTTCGCAGGCACGGGTGTATCCCTCATTTCCATTTCCCACCGCACCAAGGAGTGGGATGCTGTGATGGACGAATGCCGCGCTCTCTGGAAAGAGCTGCTTAATATACCCGACGATTATGAGGTAGTATTCCTGGGCGGCGGCGCCAGTATGGGATTCCTCTATGTAGCGATGAACTTCCTGGAGAAGAAGGCCGCTTATCTGGACACAGGCGTATGGGCCCACAAGGCCCTCAAGGAAGCCCAGGGACTTGGCGACGCCTATGCTGTCGCTTGTTCCAAAGACCGCAACTATTGCTATATTCCCAAGGGCTACGAAATCCCTAAAGATATTGATTATCTGCATATTACAACCAACAACACCATATACGGCACGGAAATCAGAACAGATTTTGACTGCCCCGTCCCCCTTATCGCCGACATGTCTTCCGACATTCTCAGCCGCAAGCTTGACGTGAGCAAATACGCTATGATTTACGGCGGTGCCCAGAAGAACGCGGGCCCTGCCGGCGTCACTTTCTACATTATACGCAAAGACATGCTGGGCAAGGTGAGCCGTTACATTCCCACCATGCTCGACCTCCGCACCCACATCGACAAGCTATCCATGTTCAATACCCCTCCCGTGTTCTCCATCTTCGTGATGAACGAAACGTTGAAGTGGCTCAAGGGCATAGGCGGCCTGGATGCGATTCATGCCATCGACCAGAAAAAGGCCGACACGCTGTATGCCGAGATTGACCGCAACAGTCTCTTCCGCGGCACAGCCGACAAGGAAGACCGCTCCATTATGAACGTGTGCTTCGTTCCCGCGGAAGGCCATGAAGACATCCAGGATGAATTCCTCGCCTTCGCCAAGCAGCGCGGCATGATAGGTCTCAAGGGACACCGCTCCGTGGGCGGATTCCGCGCCTCCCTTTACAACGCTTGTACCCAGGAAGACGTAGAAGCTCTGGTGGCCTGTATGCAAGAATTCGAAAAACTTCACATTTAAGGAGCATTATGAAAGTATTGGTTGCAACACAGAAGCCTTTCGCGGCCGTTGCCGTGAACGGTATAAGAGAAATACTCGAAGCCGCCGGACACGAGGTCTGCGTCTTCGAAAAATATGAAGCACAGGCCGACCTGGTAGCTGCAGTAGCAGATGCCGATGGTCTGATCATACGCTCGGACAAGGTTACCGCAGAGGTAATGGCCGCAGCGCCCAAGCTCAAGATAGTGGTGCGCGCCGGCGCAGGATTCGACAATGTTGACCTGGCAGCCGCCAGCGCACGCGGCATCGTGGTCATGAACACCCCGGGCCAGAATTCCAACGCCGTAGCCGAGCTCGCCGTGGCAATGATGATTTATATGGCCCGCACGCAGTTCACGCCCGCCACCGGCAGCGAAATCTCCGGAAAGCGCCTGGGAGTACAGGCTTACGGCAACGTGGGACGTCTCGTAGGGCAGAAGGCCCGCGCCCTCGGCATGAAAATCAGCGCCCTGGATCCTTTCCTGAGCGATGAGCAGATAGTTGCCGGCGGAGCGGATCCGGTACATTCTGTAGAAGAACTCTACGCTTGCAGCGACTTCCTTTCCATCCACATTCCGGCCCTCCCCTCCACTATCAAGAGCATAGGATACGACCTCATTACGCGTATGCCCAAGGGAGCGACCCTTGTCAATACCGCCCGCAAGGAAGTTATCGATGAGGAGGGACTGGAAAAGGCACTGGAGGAGCGTCCGGACCTGAAATACGTTACCGATGTGATGCCGGACAACTATGCCGCCCTGCGCGAGAAATTCGGTCTCCGCGTGTTCGCGACTCCCAAGAAGATGGGGGCACAGACATCCGAGGCCAACATCAATGCCGGACTTGCTGCAGCCCGACAAATAGCGGACTACTTTGCCACCGGCAATGTAAAATTCCAGGTAAATCGTTAATTTGAAGATAGTTAAGCATATACTTACCAGCCTTGCTGCCGTATTCTGTACGGCAGCAGCTGTTTATGCCCAGGAAGTGGAGAAA
>JAFWPT010000107.1 GCA_017509375.1 Bacteroidales bacterium
AGTATGCGTAAGCGCGGTATGTCAGGGCCTGGGCCTTGATGTAAGCGCGCTCGCCTTCAGTGCCTTCAGCCTCATCAATGGTCTTGATGATGGTGTTGGCGTTGCCGATCAGCATATAGTAGTAGTACCAGGCATAAGTGTCGAGATTACGGGTATTGTTAAGGAACGTGTTACCCGTCGCATCGCTCTGGAAGCCGGTTGAGTTACCCTTCATCAGGTTGTTGCCGAGGTACTCGCCGTAATAGAGGCGGACGGTACCTTCACCGTTGTAGCCCTGTCCGTATGCGCCGTACTGGCGGTGCATCAGCTTGCCGAGGCCGTTGACGGCCACGGCTGCAGCGTCGGTCGTCCCGAGGATAATGTCCGGCGAGGTGCTGCTGGTCGGATAGGTATCCAGATAGTCCTTTGAGCAGCCGAAAGAGACGATAACTGCAAGGGCAAGTGCTATGATTGAAAATCTTTTCATATTCGTCATATTTTAGCTTGCATTAAAGATTGACCTTTACGCCGACAGTAGCGACGCGCGGAATATTGACATAAGAACCGTAGATAAGTCCGCTCCAGGCCTGCTGGGGGTTCATGCCCCTCTTTGCGGTGAAGGACCAGAGGTTATCAACGGATGCGCTGAGTACCAGACCATTCAGTCCCATTCTGCTGATCGTCCGTCTGGGGAAGGTATAAGCGAAGTTGACGTTCTTGATGGTCAGGTAGTTGCCGCTTACAAGGAAACGGGTCGAAGTAGCGTTGCTGTAGGTGTTGTAGAATCCGTCGATACGGGGGATGCCGGCCGGGTCGATACGGTCGGGCGAATCGGCAGTCATACCTGCGGGAGCCTCGCTCCAGGAGTTGAGGAGGTCGATGTGATAAGCGTGGGGCCCCACTCCGACGGACATCAGGTCCTGATATGCATAGTCGAGGCACTTGCTGCCAAGGGCATAGGAGAACAGTGCGGAGAGGGTGAAGTTCTTGACGCGGAGGGAGGTATTGAAGTTACCGTAAACCTTCGGAAGAGAACTGCCACCCCAGTCACGCTTGGCGTAGGTAGTGTGAGTGACATACTCCTTGCCGTCGATTACGACACGGTATTCCTCGGGGACTATGGTCTTTTCGACCTCGTCGAAGCTGGAGCTGACATCGTGGGTCTCCTCGTACTTTTGCTGATTCCAGACCTTGCCCATCTTGTTCTCCTCGAGGATGTAGTAGTCCTCATCGTTGATAGCGTAGAGCGCCAGGCCTGTCAGCTGGTCCACGCCGATGAACTGGTAGAGGTTCCAGTCATAGATGCCGTGGCCCTCGGCCCAGAGCTTGGTGCCGCTGCGCATGGCGTTCTGCATGCCGTCATAGTTGTAGATGTCGGCCTCGGGGAGCTTGAGGATGGTGTTCTTCATCCAGGTAGCGTTGACACCGAAATTCCAGGTAACCTCGCGGGTCTTGATGATGTCCACGTCGATGCTTGTCTCGACACCGATGTTGCGAACCGAACCGATGTTCTTGGTGGTAGCGGTGGTGACGCTGCTGCCGGAGATACCGCCGACGGAGGTCGGGTGCTCGACATCGAAGAGCAGGTCGTGGGTGGTCTTGTTGAAGAACTCGAAAGTGAAGTTCAAGCGGTCGAACATACGGCCTTCGATAGCCGTGCTGAAGGAGTTCTCCGCCTCCCAGACGAGGTCCGGAGCTTCGTTCTGAGTCTTGTAGGAAGCTGCACTTCCGCCGTACTTGGAGCCGAGTCCGTAGAGGGCCATGTAACCATAGTAACCGACGGAAGCGTCGTTACCGACCTGACCGTATGATGCGCGGATGCGCAGATTATCTATCCAGGAGACGTTCTTCATGAACTCTTCCTTGCTGATGACCCAGGTTGCACCCGCGGACCAGAAGTTACCCCAGCGGTAATCCCTGTGGAAACGTGAGGAACCGTCGCGGCGGAAACTTCCCTCGAGGAAGTACTTGTTAATGTAGTCGTATTTGACGCGTGAAAGATAACTCTCGAGGCGGTAGCCGCTCTGGTAACCTTCCATCGAAGTCATGGAATTGAGATTGTCGAGCTCTATACCGCCCGGCAGGGTCTGGTCCTGCTTGTAGAGGTAGGTGTACTCGTACTGGTAGTAGTAGTTCTCGTGGCCTGCGAGGGCTTCCAGGGTGTGGTCGCCGAACTCGCGATGCCAGTTGAGCAGCTGCTGGAACGTGTAGTTCGTGTAGAGGTAGTCGGTACGGCTGGTACGACCGTTTGCGCCGCGGCCGTCACCGATGATTGCGTTGTTGTAGGTGCGGGTCTTGTCAGTGCGCAGGCCGAGGTCGCCCTTGATCGAGAAGGTGAAGTCCTTCAGGAAGGTGATGTCGGCATAAGCCTGTGCATTGGTGGTGACGCGCTGGTTGTAGCGGGTGTCAAGCTGGGCCTCCCAGATGGCGCAACGGGCGTTGTACTGGGGTCGGCCGTAGAGCTCGCCGACATCGTACTGTTTCTGGCCGTTATCGTCGAGCATGTAGGTGCCGTCCGGGTTGTGCATGAAGACCGGATAGATAGGAGCCATCACGTGTGCCTGATACAGAGGGTTGGCAAATGTGGTGCTGCCGGTACTGCGGTAATTCCGGCCCTGCCAGGATGCGCTGATGTTGGCGCCGGCCTTCAGCCACTTCAGGGGAGAGATGCTGACGTTTGCGCGGCCGCTCCAGCGAAAGAAGTCCGAATTGATGGTCTGGCCTTCCTCGTCGAGGTAGCCAAGTGAGAAATAGTAGTTGCTTTTGCTGGACGCTCCGCTTCCGCTCACGTTGTAGTCCTGACGGTAACCGATGCGCATCGCGTGAGCCCACCAGTCGAGGTCGTCATAACCGCTGCGGATGTTGGCTGCATAGTTGAACTTGCCGTCTGCGTCGAAGAGCGCCTCGGTGGGAACGTCGAAGATGTTGTACTCACCGATGTAGGTAAGGATATTGGTGCGGACGTCCGCTATGGCCTGTTCCCTGGTCATGCCGGCGCTGCTCATCAGGTTGTTCATATAACCCGTGAAGAATACCTGCATGAAGTCCTTTGCATCGACCTTGTCGTACTCGGGGAGTGCGCGGGTATAGATACCCTGGTTGATGCTAAGGGAGAGTCCGGCCCTGTCGCTCTTGCCGCGCTTGGTGGTGATGAGGATGACGCCGTTGGATGCGCGGTTGCCGTAGAGGGCTGCGGAGGTCGCATCCTTCAGGACGGTAAGGCTCTCGATATCGTTGGGGTTGATATCACGCATGTTGCCGCTCATCGGAACACCATCGACGACATACAGGGGAGAGTTTTCGCCAGTGACCGAACCGATACCGCGGATGCGGAGGCCGGCACTGTCGCCAGGGTCACCGCCGGGAATGGCGAGGACACCGGTAACGGTACCGTCGAGTGCTGTCGAGACGTTGCTGATGGGGCGTTTTTCGATGGCGTCGCTACGGACCGTGCTGATAGCGCCGGTCACGGACTCACGCCTTGCCACACCGTATGCCACGACGATCGTCTCTTCGAGCATCTCGGAACCCGGGGCGAGGATGACATTAATGATTGTGCGCCCCTCGACTGCAACCTCCTGGGTCGTGTAACCTACGGAGCTGACGACGAGGGTGGCATTCTTTGCTACTGCAAGGGTATAATTACCGTCAATGTCGGTAGCGACACCTATTGAAGTACCCTTGACGACGACGGATGCGAACGGAACTGGATCCCCCGTAGCGCCATCCGTGACAATACCTTTTACCGTGATGTCCTGTGCGAACGCCGTGTTTCCGAAGAACATCGTGGCAAGTAATGCCAGAATAAGTCCTGATTTCTTCATAAGATGATTTTTGGTTAATGGGAAAATTTATTGATGGGTGTAAGGATACTTTTGATATATTTGGCGTCAATTTTTGAAATTTTCTTTTTCTGCTCTTTGTTACTATTCTCTTTAACATTCCGGGCAAGCCTATTCTCCGAAACAACCTCTACTGACCCTGAGAACCCAGCTTTGTGATAAAAGTTAGGGTTTGTAACCGAACCGTTGCGGCCAACGGTCCAGGACTCGAAAATACCCATCAGATTGTCTTTGCTGGAGCAGCAGATATAGCGCCTGAAAGCCATGGTGCTGCGATGTCCGCTGATCGAGCGGATCTGCATTTCGGTCAGCCTGCCTTCGAGATAGAGGTTGGTGATGAAGCTGCGGCGCGCAGTGTGCGAGGAGACGAGGTTGCACTTCGGCGCGATGCTGGTGACCTGCCGCCCGCCGATGCGCTCTTCTATTTTGACCGTCTCGCCGATGCCGGCCATACGGCAAATCAACTTGATATCGTGGTTGAGGGACGAGGCCTTCACCGCAGGAAGCCTCCCGTTCCAACGGGCGAGGATTTGCATTACCTCCGGATATAATATAGGTATATATACTTCCGCGCCTGTCTTTTTCTGCCGCAGGCGGAATGCGAACCGCAGCTGCCCGTTCACCTTGAAAGAAAGGATATCCTCGGATGAGAGGCGGCAGTAGTCGGAAAACCGCTGCCCGGTCCAGCATCCGACCAGGAAAACATCCCGCGAGCGGACGAGCCCGCTGCCGGGCGGCAGTTCCAGCGAAGCTATGCGAAGAATCTCATCTTCATTGAGATACACCTTCTTCGCTTCGGTTATTTCCTTGACCGTAACCGAATAATCCTGCAGGCCGCGAAGCGGACTTTCCAGAATTCCGTCGCGGTAGGCCGCACTCATGGCGGCCTTGAACAGGGCGACGATCAGCGAACGCGTGCTGTCCCGGTACCGGCGCGTATCACAATAATTCAGCAGATTGTTGAGATCCTCGAGGCGAAGAGCCGAAATTTTTTTTTCTTTTTTCACGGTCGAGCAGTAGTCGCCCCAGAGGCGGCCGAACTTCTCCCAGGAAGCAATCGCACTTTCAGAATAGGGGTAACCCCTGAAGAGAAGGCGTTGCTCTTTCATCGCCGTGATTCGTCTTTCAATAAAAAGAGAGAGGGTCAATCCCTTTTTTTTGTAAAATAATTTCATGGCTTTTCAAAGAAAAATAGTATTTCAAAAGAAAAAATATCTATATTTGTAGTTAATCATAACTAGGCCAGGTATGCCGTGTGCATCCCTGGCGGTTGGGATTTTTATTTTGGTTTAACGTTATTAATAACAATACATAGCAGGTTTGCCGCAACGACAAAACAGCAGCAGTTACAAACCCTAACGCGCAGAAAGCGCGATAAGACGTATCGAGAAGTACCGTTCCGGTAACAACTTGCTACAAAGAGCGTTCCAGACTTTCAAGAGACACTAGAATCAACCTATATTCCTATTAACCAAAAGTCATCTTATGAAGAAATCAAGACTTATTCTGGCATTCCTTGCCATGATGCTCATCGGAAGCACGGCTTTCGCACAGAACATCACGGTAAAAGGTACTGTCACGGATGGAGCCACGGGTGATCCCGTTCCGTTCGCATCCATCGTCGTCAAGGGTACTTCTACCGGTGTCGCTACCGACATTGACGGTAATTATACCCTTGCAGTAGCAAAAAATGCTACCCTCGTCATCAGCTCCATAGGTTACACGACCCAGGAAGCTGCAGTCGAAGGTCGCACAGTCATTAACGTCATCCTCGCTCCGGATACCGAGATGCTCGAAGAGACAGTCGTCGTGGCATACGGTGTGGCAAAGCGTGAGTCCGTCACCGGTGCTATCAGCACGGTGAAGAGTGACGCCATCGAGAAGCGCCCTATCAGCAACGTCTCGAACGCACTCGACGGTACCGTTACCGGTGTCCTCGCAATTCCCGACGGTGACCCTGGCGAGAGCGCAGGCATCCGCATCCGCGGTGTCGGTTCCGTTACCGGTGACAACTCCCCTCTGTATGTCGTTGACGGTGTTCCGATGGGCGGCAACATGGGCGATATCAACCCCAACGATATCGAGAGCCTTACCGTCCTGAAGGATGCGACCTCCGCAGCCCTCTACGGTAACCGCGCATCCAACGGTGTCATCCTCATCACTACCAAGCGCGGTAAGAGCGACAAGGCAGGCATCTCCCTGAGCGTCAACCAGGGTATCTTCACCCGCGCACTCCCCGAGTACGACAAGGTCGATGCAAAGGATTTCATGCAGGTTTTCTTCACAGGTTATATGAACAACCTGATCAGCAACGCCGGCATGACCAGGGAGCAGGCTATCAACGATGTCCGCACCAACCTCCTTACCTACATCGGTGAGTACAACATCTTCGACGCTCCCACCGAGGCGCTCTTCGACGCAGAAGGCAAGTTCAACTATGCAGCCAACATCCGCGGCGGTTATGACGACCTCGACTGGTGGGCAGCCACCATGCGCACCGGCTACCGTCAGGACTACAATGTGAGCGGCAGCGGCGCATCCGAGAAGAGCAACTACTACTTCTCCCTGGGTTACCTCGATGAGGAAGGCCAGACCGTCAATTCGGACTTCTCCCGCTGGAGCGGTCGCGCAAACGTCAGCATCTCCCCCTTGAAGTGGCTGAAGGCAGGCGCCAACATCAGCGCATCCTGGCAGGGCAAGAACTACCGCAGCACCGGCGCCACCACCTACGCCAACCCTCTGTATCAGGCACACGTGATGGCTCCTATCTATCCGGTCTATATGCACAACCCGGACGGTACCTATATGCTCGACGACAACGGTGACAAGCAGTATGATATCGGTGAGCTTTATGGCCGTCCCCAGTACAACGCCCGTTGCGCCATCTGGGAGGCTGCTCTCGACACCCGCTACAATCAGCGCGTCACCACCAATGCACAGGCTTATGCAGACATCACCTTCCTGAAGGACTTCACCTTCTCGATCAAGGGCGACCTCGGCCTGCGCACCGACAAGACCCGTACCTACAACAACGCAATCATCGGTGACGGCCGCGGCGCAAACGGTCGTACCAGCCGTACCGACTACCTCTATACGAACTATACGTTCCAGCAGCTGCTCAACTGGCGTCACGAGTTCGGCGACCACACCCTGGAAGCCCTCGCAGGCCACGAGAACTACTACTACCAGTACGAGTACACCTATCTGTACAAGCAGGATGAGACCCTGCCTGGCGGTATCGAGCTCGGCAACTTCAACTCCATGACCTCCATGGACGGCTACCAGAGCGGCTACCGCCTCGAGAGCTACCTCTCCCGCGTCAAGTACGACTACCTCAACAAGTACTTCATCGAAGGCAGCTTCCGTCGTGACGGTTCCTCACGTTTCCACCAGAACAACCGCTGGGGTAACTTCTGGTCCGCAGGTGCAACCTGGGTCATCAGCAAGGAAGAGTTCATGAAGAACGTTTCGTGGATCGACAACCTGCGCATCCGCGCATCCTATGGCCAGGTCGGTAACGACGCTTCCATCGGCTACTACGGTTATATGGCTCTCTACGGCCTCGGTTCCAAGTATGGCGCCGCAGCCGCTTCCTACAAGATCCAGAACGAAGCCGCTGACCTCGTCTGGGAGGCTGAGAACTCCTTCAGCACGGCTATCGAAGGCCGTATGTTCGACCGTATGAACTTCACCTTCGAGTTCTTCAACAAGACCACCCACGACCTGCTCTTCGACGTCGAGCACCCGACCTCCGTCGGCGGTATCTCCGGCGATAACATCACCACCGCCACCACCAAGAACATCGGTTCGGTCCGCAACCTCGGTGTCGAGGCAAGCATCGACGTGGACATCGTCAAGACCCGCAACGTCACCTGGAATTTCGGCGTCAACGCTACCTGGATGAAGAACACCATCCTCAAGCTCCCCGATGCCGACATCTACAACTATGACGGTATGCAGAACGCCATGCGTAACGGCACCAAGCTCTGGGCAGAAGGCCACGGCATCTATGACTGGAACCTCTATCAGTTCCTCGGCGTCGACCAGCTGACCGGTCTTGCACTCTACGCCATCGACGATGAGAAGTACTACATCCTCGACGAGAACAAGATGGGCAAGGCCTGGAATCAGGAGAAGTATGAGCAGACCCACGATGTCGACTCCAGCTTCGACGAGGTCGAGAAGACCATCGTTCCCGAAGACTACCGCGTCGTCATCGACGGCAAGGAGTATGTCACCAATACCACCTACGCAAAACGCGACTGGGCGGGCAGTTCTCTCCCGAAGGTTTACGGTAACTTCAATACCTCCCTCCGCATCAAGAACTTCACCCTCTCCGCACTGTTCTCCTATGCACTCGGCAGCCGATGCCTCGACTATGCATATCAGGACCTGATGTCCGTCAGCACGAGCCCTCACGCTTATCACGTGGACGTCCACAACTCCTGGAGCGAGGCTCCCGCAGGTATGGACGTTGATTCGCCCAACCGTATCAACCCGACCGGCACCCCCCGCATCGACGGCTTCTACAACACCTACACCAACGCTACTTCGACACGTTTCCTTGTAAGCGGCAACTACCTGACTATCAAGAACGTCAACATTGCCTACACCTTCCCCAAGCGCCTGGTCAACAGCATCGGTCTGAACGGTCTGGTAATCAGCGCATCCGTCGATAATCTCTGGTCCTTCACTGCCAAGAAGGGCATGAACCCCCAGCAGGCCTGGAGCGGTCTGATCTACGGTTCTTATGTCAATACTCCTCGCGTCGCTACTGTCGGCGTGAAGGTCAATCTTTAATGCAAGCTAAAATATGACGAATATGAAAAGATTTTCAATCATAGCACTTGCCCTTGCAGTTATCGTCTCTTTCGGCTGCTCAAAGGACTATCTGGATACCTATC
>JAFWPT010000108.1 GCA_017509375.1 Bacteroidales bacterium
CCGCACAGTTGCTTATGCAGACCGATGCCTGTACGGCAAGGCCGAATGGCTGGAGCCCCTTTTCAAAGCCTGTCTGGAAGTCACCAACATCAAGTACAGCGAGAAAAAGGTGACCCTTTACCTGCGCAACAACAGCACCGTCCCCATTACCCTAACTAAAGCTCCAGGCGGGGAAAAGCTCACCTACAGCAGGCTGCTGTATATTAATGAAGGGGAAGAGCTCAGCATAGGCATAAACGGGCCGGACAGCCGCTATCCCATCGGACAGGATGAATTCGACGTTTGCTTTTACGTCGCAAACTGGTTCACGGACGTGGACACTCCCCTGAAAGTGAGTTTCCACATCACCATGCCCGATAAATTCAAAGCCAAATAATTCATTATTAATACGACCATGAAACGTTTGTTATCTATTTCACTGTTGGTTGTCGCCTTGGCTTCCGCAGTGGTATCCTGCAAGAAAACACCCGTGGAGCTCATGGCTCCTACCATTTCAAAGGTAGACCCGGGAACCAATTCAGCAGCTGTAAGCTGGAGCGCCGTAGAAAACGCCACCAGTTATTCTGCACAGTTGCGTACTGCTGGAGGCGAATGGGGCAATGCCAAGGCCTCATCCACCACTTCCGTCACATTTGACGGCCTCCAGCCCAAGACGGATTATGAAGTACGCGTACAAGCCGAAGGCGGCGAAGGTTTTTCGACAAGTCCCTTCTCCGCCCCGTTCAAATTCACCACTCTCGAGGCGGCTCCCACTCAACTGTCCACTCCTGAAATAACAGGTGTGGTTCCTGCCGCAAAATCGGCCGAAGTGACCTGGAATGCTGTAGCAGGCGCAAGCAGCTACTCTCTCCAGCTTCGTCCAGCAGATGGAGAATGGGCGGATGCAGGCAGTTCCGCAACCACTTCAGCAACTGTCTCCGACCTTATGCCTCAGACAGAGTACGAAGTAAGGGTAAAGGCCAGCGGCAGCGGCATTACTGACAGCGAATATTCCGATGCCGTCAAGTTTACCACCACCGAAATCTCTGTCAGCTATCCCCTTACCATCAGCAATGCAGATGACTTCGTATTCTGGATCAACGAGAAGGCTTCTTCATGCCAGGCTGGCGACCTGGTCACGCTCGCAGCGGACATCGACCTCGCCGGCAAGGCTCTTACTCCCGTCATCGCGTTCTACGGAACCCTGGACGGCAACGGCAAGACCCTGAAGAACCTCAGCCTCACCAACGCATTGTTCGAAATGCTGGAAGAGAGCGGCGTAGTCAAGAACCTCAACGTGGACGGCGGCAGCTCGATCAACTGGACGGATGAAATACCCGACATGACAGGCGTCGCCTTCATCGCTTCCAAGTCAAAGGGTTCGATCATTGGATGCTCGGTGGCCGGCAGCATAAAGGTGAACACCGCAACCGCGGGCCGCATCTACTGCGCCGGAGTGGTCGGAGAATCGGAGGCCGGTTACGTTGAAGGATGTAAGTTCAGCGGCAGCATCGACGTAGAACTTTCCGGCACCTCCGCTTCCTGCAGCGCCATCTCGGGTGTTGCAGCCCGTGTCGGAAACGCAGAGAAGGCAGGCCAGGTTATCGTTAAGGATTGCGAAAACACCGGCTCCATCAAGTTCAACTTCAGCGGTCCGAGCAAGAACATGAAGAAATTCGGCATAGGCGGCGTCGTTGGACAGACCCCCAGCGTCACCAATGCCGACAAAGACCATGGTATCATCGAGGGTTGCGTCAACAAGGGTAATATCGAGTGGAAGTACGAGGCCGGAGGAAGCGGCAGCTATCCCGCGCTCGGCGGCGTCGCCGGTATAGTTGAGGGGCAGATCAAGTCCTGTGAAAACTACGGTAAGATTTCTTACCTGGGAGGCAAGGACGTCGCAGCCACCGATGCCAGCATCGGCGGTGTAGCGGGCTATGTGACCCTTGGTGCAAGCGGATGCAACAACCACGGTGAGATAGTGGTCGACGGCACGCTCGCGGGCGGCACTTCCATGGCCCAGAGCGGCGGCAACACCAGCTACTCCACCATCGGCGGCGTATTCGGCAATGCCGGTCCCTATGCAGCCGACAACACTTACTGTGGAGATCAGGGAATAATCGTGGACAACTGCCATAACGACGCGAGCTTCCACATCAAGCCCTATATGGTCACGACAGGAGGACCCCAGATGTGCTTCGGCGGTGTCATCGGCGCCTCCACGGCCAGTATGACCAACTGCGAAAACAAGGGTAACATCGTATTTGAATCCCAGATCAAGACCATCAACGCAGGCGGTGTAGTGGGTTTCCTCGAGGCTGATATGGATAACTGCACCAACAGCGGCAACGTGACGCTGGACGGCGCCGCAAGCAGCCATCCTGCCAGTGTTACCGTCCAGTGCTATTTCGGCGGCGTATTCGGTATCGCAACCAAGGGCTCTGTCATCAAGAATGTCAAGAACAGCGGAGACGTCACTTTCCAGAACATGTACAGCTGCGGCAAGCCCGCAGACGAAACATACAACATCCTCTCTTATGTGGGCGGTATAAATGGCAGCTATAAAGGTGCAATTACCATCACCGGCGCCGAGAACAGCGGCAAAGTGGTCAACAAGACCGACCTCCCGATTTGCCTTGGCGGTGTTTCCGGTGCTCTCAACGGTACTCTGGCCAATGGCAAGAACAGCGGTGCCGTGGTAAACGAAAGCTCCTGGTGTTCCACCGTTAAAGGCAAGCAGCCAGAGGTCGGCGGGGTTGTCGGATATGCCAATGCTGTCTTCTCGGGATGCAGTAACACAGGTGACGTAACAAACGCTCCGGCCGGAGGATTCACCGGCGGGTTCGTCGGCAGCCATGGAGAAGATAAGGAAGCGGCCCACGTATGGGATGACTGCACTGTGAATTGTGCCGTCAGCGGTCCGGCTACCGCAGGCTCGGTCCTCGGACGTTTCCGCTATGCCCCGACTGACCCGGCTGTTCCTACCCAGATAGACCTCGGCTCCTCCGCAGGTGCGTTCAGCATCTCCGGCGCCGTCACTTCCCTCCCTCTCGTCGGTGTCATCAACGGACACACCGTGAACACGGTGAATGTTCTCATCGACGGAAAGCCCTCCGGGGGCGCCCAGGTGCCGTTCACAGAGGATCTGGCAAACAAAAAGTTCACTTACGACGGCAAGGATTATCCTCTGGTGAAACTTGCCGACGGCCGCTGGTGGATGGCAGCCCCCCTGGCCTATGTACCCGAGGGGAAGACCGTTTCCTCCGACCCTGTCGAGGATGCAGGTATATGGTACACCTACACCACCGACGGCACCAACGTAAGCCCCAGGACCGATTTCAAAGACGGCTACCTCTACGATTATCCCACCGCCTTCGGTGTTGCCCAGGATGCAATCACCTACGGCACCAGGGATGAATACAAGGCGGGCACCAAAGTAGGCAACTTCCGCGACTTCGAAGGCGTCCAGGGTATCTGCCCTCCGGGTTGGTACATCCCTACCCGTGCAGACTTCCTGAAACTCGTTGGCGCTTCCACCAAGGATGACTCCCTGCCCACTCCTGAAACCGCTGCGGTGGAAGACGCCAGCGCCTTATACTGGGTTGCGGCAGACAAGGGTTCCAATATCCCTACGTTCAATGCGGCCGGATGGAATTTCTCGTTCCTCGGAGTACGTGCCAAGAACAGCACCACGGCGACCGGAGCATACAACAAGACCATTACCAAGGAAAACACCTGCTCAGTTTCCGAGTGGGTCGGTAAGCCCGCACTCAACGAGGTCATGTGCTCTACGCCTTATATGCCTAATACAGCCGGCACCACAGTACAATACTTCTGCCTGATGACCACCTTCACGTCCACCTACATGCAGGGCAGGCTCAGCCTAAGCTACGCCAACTATCTCTACGGAGTGGAGGTACGCTGTATCCGCAAAGCCGATTAACACTCTATTATTTAACCATTATAAACAATGACCAAGAAAAAACAATTTTCCGATTCCGGCGCGAGGTACAAAGCTCCCCGCACCGAGTACTCCTATCAGCTCTGCGAAGAACTGATTTGCACAAGCCCGGAGGGCCTCACTGAAGACGTTGAGGTAATTGAAGATTTTGTTTGGTAAAACAGTAAGCGCTATGAGAAAGATTTACATCCTTGCAGCGTTTGCATTTGCTGCACTTGTCTCCTGCAATAAGGAAATTGCCCCCGTGGAGAATATTCCAGCCATCCCCGACGGCTTCGTGCCCGTTACTCTCACCGCCCAAAACGATGCGGCAACAAAAGCCCAGCTTTCCGACAAATCCATTATCTGGAAAGTCGGTGAATCCGTCGCCGTCTTCGCTAACGGGGCAGGTTCACCCATCGAATTCACCGTCACAGAAATCGAAGGTGACGAAACCATGGAATCCGTACATTTCAGCGGTGCCGTCCCCGAAGGAACCAGCATCTTCATTGCCGCCTATCCTTTCGACTCTGCTCTCACCTGTACCTCGGGAGTCGTTACAATGAACATCCCTGCAACCCAGACCATTCCTGCAGATGCAGTAGTGGACCCCGTTGCAATGCCTTCGCTTGCATACTTCCCCGATGCAGAAACCAAGAGCAAATTCTACAACACAATGTCTCTCCTCAAATTCAACGTAGGTGAGACGGAGGATGTTGAAGAAATACGCATCGCATTCACAGGCGACCAA
>JAFWPT010000109.1 GCA_017509375.1 Bacteroidales bacterium
GCTTCCCGGGACGGAAAACAGCAAGCATATTCCTGCCGAAATGATCAATAAGGACCTTGCGGAGATTGTCGCTTTCCTGGATGTATATGCGCTGCGGTGCCAGGAACGTCCAACGGTGAAAGAGCTTCGCCAGAAGGTACGCGAAGCATTGCAGCGGGAGGCTCCGGCGCTCAATCTTTCCATGAACCAATGGATTGACAAGTTCATCCGGGAGCAGGGCGGCAACGCCGGCTGGGAAATATCCACCCTTCATGCCATGCATACCTTCCAGAAACATGTCCGCCAGTTTGGCAAGGCGCACGACCTGGAATTCTTTGATGCCGATGGAATCACCGCTTTTATCAAATACCTGCGCGAGAAAGCGCAGTTGCAGGAGGTTAGCGTGAAAAAGCAGTACAAGAACCTGGTCTGGTTCCTCAACTGGGCGCTCAGGAACAAGTATACAAAGCAGGACGATATCAAACGCTATCAGACCAAATTCAAGATTATCCAGAAGCCCGTCATCTTCCTTACGCGGGAAGAATTGATGCGGGTCTATCATTACCAGATCCCGCCCAACGGCACCAAGGTAAAGCTGGCCGATTGGGACGGTACGCCCTACACAAAGATAATCCAGGAAGCCGGCGGCATCGAAAAGGCCCGCGACCTGTTCTGCTTCTGCGCCTTTACCTCGCTCCGCTTCTCGGACATGTTCAAGCTATGCCGAAGCGATATCGACGAGCAGTATATCCACGTAGTCACGCAGAAAACGCACGACGCCATTCCCATCAACCTCAACAGTTACTCCCGTGCCATCCTGGACAAGTACAAAGACGGTAAGTTCAAGGGAAACAAGGCCTTACCCGTTGTTACCAACCAGCAGATGAACGCCGCCCTCAAGGACCTCTGCAAACTTTGCGGCATCAACGAGCCCATCCGGAAAAGCAAGTACGTAAATGGCAACCGCATCGAAGAAGTCTTCCCCAAATGGAAACTCGTGGGCACCCATGCCGCCCGGAAAACCTTCATTTGCTACGCCCTGTCCATCGGCATCCCGCCCATCATGGTTATGCGGTGGACCGGCCACAGCGACTACCAGTCCATGAAACCCTACATAGACATTGCCGCGGCCGACAAAGCCCAGGCCATGGAGCAGTTTGACAAAACCCTGGAACCGCCGGAAGACGATGAGTAGAAGGTGGAAAGTAATGAACATCGACCCCTCAGGGTGGTGAGAGGCCGATAGGAATTTTCAACAGGGATTATTAGTTGGAGAAGCTATTCCCCTTGCTCAGGAACCGGTATACCTTCGGCGCGAAGATACCCTTCAATTGCGTAGAGCGGAAGATTCTCCATCCAACCTTGGTCAATGTAGTTCTTCATCGAGACGCGGAGGCCTTTGAGGGCGGGATGTTCGTCAATGTAGGTCTTAAGTGATTTGCCCTTGACGTTTTCTTCAGCCTTGGCTTCTATTGGGATGACTCTTTTTTCTGTCTGGACGGCGAAATCTATCTCGCATTCTGACTCATTGGATGAGTGGTAGAATGTGGGGATTTGGATGCGGGCCAGCTGTTCGTTCACGTAGCACTCTGTAAACGCGCCCTTGAATTCCTTGAAAATGTTGTCACCAACCAGCATCTGGGAGGCCGGGACATCAGTCATAGCGCCAAGAAGGCCGACATCCAGAGGGAATACCTTGAAAACATCGAAATCTTCATAGAATTTGAGCGGGTACTCGATTTTGGGGACGCGGTGGATCTTGTAGATGAGCCCGGCGTCTTTGAGCCAGGTGATGGCTACTTCAAAGTCTTTTGCCCTGCC
>JAFWPT010000022.1 GCA_017509375.1 Bacteroidales bacterium
CCACGCTTGTAGCGGCTGCGGTGGCAGTTGCCGGCAGTTTTCTGTTTCCTGTGACGCTGACCCTCAAGGACGCTGCAGGCGAACCGGCTCCCGGAGGGCTTGCCGACGTCTTCAAGAACCTGCTCTCCAATATGGTGATGAACCCGGTGCAGTCCATTGCAAGCGCCAATTACATAGGCATCCTTTTTTGGTCTATAATTGTCGGTATCGGGCTCAAGCTCGTGGCAAGTGACGCCACAATAAAGTTTATCACCGAAATTTCCGACGTGATTACCCTTGTGGTAAAGTGGATTATCCAGTTCGCGCCCTTCGGCATCATGGGCCTTGTGTTCTCTGCGGTATCCGAGAGCGGTCTCGAGATTTTCACCACTTACGGGCAGCTCTTGTTGCTCTTGGTGGGCTGCATGCTTAGCAGCGTGCTGGTATTCAATCCGTTGATATCATTTATCGCTACCGGGAAGAACCCTTACCCCTTGCTCCTCACATGCCTGAAGGAAAGCGGCATCAATGCCTTCTTCACCCGTTCTTCCGCGGCCAATATCCCCATAAACATGGAGTTGTGCCACAAACTCGGCATAGAGGAGGACTTCTATTCCGTCAGCATTCCCCTGGGGGCCACGGTCAACATGAACGGCGCGGCCGTGACCATTACCGTCATGACGCTGGCTGTCGCTAATACCATGGGCATTCAGGTGAGTTTCGCTTCCGCCCTGTTCCTTAGCGTGATAGCTACGCTCGGCGCCTGCGGTGCATCGGGGGTGGCGGGAGGCTCCCTTTTGCTCATCCCCATGGCATGCTCTTTCTTCGGCATTCCGGTCGACGTGGCCATGCAGGCTGTAGCTATCGGCTTCATTATCGGCGTGATACAGGATTCCGTGGAGACTGCCGTAAATTCCAGCGGAGACGTGTTCTTTACCGCTACGGCCGAGTATCGTGAAAGGCGCAGGAAATGAGTAAACAGGGTATTCATTGGTACGCACTCAAGGTGTTCTGGCGCCGGACAGCGTCTATGAGCGAGGTGTTTGCGGAGCGTGGCATAGAGTATTATGCCCAAAGCATCCTGCCATCCTATTTGTTCATCCGTACCGATGAGATTACCGCCCGAAAAATAAGGGAAGAGTTTTTCGGGAAGCTGTATCTCTATGCAGATAGGCAGACCAAGGAACCGACGGTTGTGCCGGATAAGGAACTGGAAATATTCCGCATCGTTACTTCTGCGGGAGATACTGGCCTGCAGTTCCTGGACGACGACCCGGCGAAATATCAGGTAGGCGACAAAGTACGCGTTACCGATGGCCCGTTCAAAGGCGCCGAGGGCTATATCAAACGTATAAAGAAAGACAGGCGCCTGGTGGTTACCGTCTCCGGAATCGTAGCCGTAGCGACTTCTTACATTCCTCCAGAATTACTCGAAAAGATATGAACAAGAAACCATTGGCAGGACTCGCGGCGCTTTTGCCGCTGGCCTCCTGCGCGGACAAGGCGCCCCAGCAGCCCAATATCGTATTCTTTCTGGTCGATGACTTCGGCTGGGTGGACAGCAGCGTGCAGTACGGCGATGAGCTGTATCCAAACAACCTGCGTTTCAACACCCCGAACATGCAACGCCTGAGCGAGCGTAGCACCGTGTTCGGCAACGCTTACGCCTGCGCGGTTTCCACCCCCACCCGCACCAGCATCATGACGGGCATGAATGCCGCCCATACGGGCATCACCAACTGGACTTCGGTAGTCAGGGATACGCCTTCCGATGCTACCGGAGGCGGTTTCTGGATGGCGGAGCACAAGGGCAGCGGAGACGCTGCGGCCGGGGACCTGCTTTCCCGTCCCGACTGGAACATGAACGGCATCAGCCCCGTGCCCGGGGTGCCTGGCACCCAGTATGCCAACTCTTTGGTCCAGTACCTGAAAGACGCCGGCTATTTTACCATACATGTGGGCAAGGCCCACTGGGCGTCGGCCGGAACGCCGGGGGTGAATGCCTACAACCACGGTTTCTGCGTAAACGTGGCCGGCACCATGGCCGGTATGCCCCGCGACTACAGCGGCAAGCAGAACTACGGCAACACGAAGGAACGCTGGAACGATTTCGCCGTGCAAAACCTGGTGGAGTACTACGGGACTGATACCCACCTCACCGAAGCTCTTACCCGCGAGGCCCTCAAGACTCTGGATTATCCCATTCGCCACAAACAGCCGTTCTACCTCTATCTGGCCAGCTATGCAACGCATACTCCCATACAGCCGGACGAGCGCTTTGCCCAGAAATACCGGGCCGCAGGCATGGATGAGGGACAGGCGGCCTATGCGTCCCTGGTGGAAGGAGTGGATGTGAGTCTGGGCGAAGTGCTCGACTTTCTGGATGAAAAAGGTATCGCTGACAACACTGTAGTGATTTTCATGACCGACAACGGAGGGAATTCGGAAAACGCCCAGAAAGGCGGCGTCGTGCATACCCAGAACAAACCCCTCAGAGAGGGTAAAGGCTCCTGCTATGAAGGCGGTATCCGGGTCCCGCTGATGATTTGTTATCCGGGCAAGACTAAAGTGGGGAAGTGCAATGTGCCTGTAATCTGCGAGGATATGTTCCCTACTATCCTGGATATCGCCGGTGTCCATAACTATACTACAGTACAGGAGCTTGACGGTGAATCAATACTCCCGTTGGTTACAGGTTCCGGCAAGGGCCCGGACCCCTTCCGTCCGCTGGTTTTCCATTATCCGCACAAGTGGAAGCCGTATGATTTGGCCGATATCGACTTTCTGAGTGCCGTTCGCATAGGTGACTGGAAACTGGTGTACCGTATAGCCGAAGGCGCACGTTCCACTCTGGAAAGTTTGTCTGAGGAGGCCAGGGAGGAGGCCAGAACGGCCGCACTGGAACTGTACAATCTTAAAGAAGATATTGGGGAGGAACACAATGTGGCCGACAGGTATCCGGATATGGTATCCCGGCTTGCCGACACCTTGTCTGCACGTCTCTCCCGGTGGAATTCCCCGATGCCGGTAATAGTGGAGACCAGCAGACTTGCGCCCCTGCCTAATCAATTGTAACATAGATAAATTCATATTATGAAACGGTTTCTACTGGTACTCTGTACGGTATTCATTGCAGCCGCTCCGCTGGCCGCTCAGTCTTCGGGGAATGGCGAAGCTGCGGGATACGGCACACGTGAGAGGGACTCGGAGACGGCTCTTGCTCCTGATGCAGCCGTGCGGGAAAGAGTAAAGGCGGATTGGAATCTTGCCTGCGGCCTGGACGGCATCCGTGACTGGTCTCCTAGGGCGATGACTGCGGCCCCAAGAGGATACGAGGCTACTTATATCAGCCACTACGGACGCCATGGTTCCCGTTATGCATATACCGAATTGACTTATACGGAGGTGCTCGATATGTTCAGGGATGGTGCAGCGACCGGCAACCTCACGGAATTCGGTGCGGATTTCCTCGGCCGGCTGGAGTCTTTCTGGGAGCATGCCCGTTACAGGGTGGGAGATCTTACAAGGAAAGGCTGGGAACAGCATGCCCGGATAGCCCGTACTATGGTTTCGTGCTTCCCTAAAGCGTTCGTGAGAGGCAGCCGGGTGGATGCGTGCTCGTCTCCTTCCACTCGCTCGATAGTGAGCATGGCGTCTTTCGTCGCTGCCGTTTCCAGGGCTGCTCCAAAAGCTGATGTGTATGCCCATCAAGGCATTACAGACGTGCAGGCTACACGTCCGAACACAGGCAAGAATCCCTTCCGTTACCAAGGGCCGGAGCTGGCCTTTCCATATCAGGAAACTTCAGCCCAATTCTTTCTGCGCCGCTTTCCGGAGTATCCGGAAGTGCTTGGCCGTTTCTTCAAAGATACTGAGGCCGGGTTAGGTGGCCGGAAGCCTTTCGACGCCTTCTTCTACCTCTATATGCTTGTTGCCGGCATGAATAGCCTGGATGATGACGTCCGCATGGACATGGATGGAGTCTTTACTCCTGAAGAATTCGCAACTCTATGGGAGATTGACAATTACGAACGGTTTAATGAATATTTCAGCTACCGTACTCCCTGCTCGTCCATAATTGACGATATGATAGCAAAAGCGGATGCCAGGCTTGCCGCCGGGGAGAGGGGAGCTGACCTGCGTTTCGGGCACGACCACGTGGCGATGGCCCTGATGATGATTATGGATATCGA
>JAFWPT010000110.1 GCA_017509375.1 Bacteroidales bacterium
ACAGATCGATTACGATGACTTCGACGGCTTTATCTTTGACTGCAACAATACGGAGGATCCCGGGATCATCGCAGCAACGGTCGAAAGACTCAAACGGGTGCACGTGCCCGTTGTGAGTATCGCATATTATGTCGAGGGCTTCCATTACGTCGGAAATGACAATAAGAATCTGATCCGTGACATGGTCAGGCACATGTATGACGTCCACGGATGCCGGGACATGGTATTCGCCGGCGGACCGTCCTACCATTATGAGAACAGGCAGCGTTTTGAGGCGTTCTGTGAGACGATGGAGGAACTGGGCCTGCCGGTCCCGGAGGATCATTACATGTTCGGCGATTTTGATTTCGATACCGGCGTCCGCTATTTCTCGGAATGGATGGAAGCCGGGAAGGCATTCCCCGAAGTCTTTATCTGCGCCAATGACAATATCGCGGCGGGGATCTGCAAGGAGGCGATGCGGCGGGGGTACGAGATCCCGCGGGATTTCCGGGTCACGGGGTTTGACAACCTGGACAAGGCCGCCTATTACAAGCCGCAGATCGCGAGTGTCAATCACAATCGCGGCACGCTCAGCCGGCGCGCGTTTGAGGTGCTCCATGCCCTGATGAACCATGAGGAAGTGGATATCTACACCTACATGCAAAGTGAGATCATCCCCGCCGAAACCTGCGGCTGTCCCAATACCGGTCTCGTCGATTACCGGGATTACGCCAAATGGCAGATCGATTACAAGGTGGAACTGGACCGCCATGAGGAGCACACGCTGGAGCTGGAAAAGCGCTTTGCGGAATGCCGGAATATCAGCGGGCTTTTCGAGAGCTTTGCGGAATACATCAGGAACCTCGAGTGTGCCGGCCTGTTCATCTGCGTGGATCGGGCGCTTCTGGAGGCGATGCCCGAAAGCGGCTTTTCCGTGGACAGGCTGGATACGGATTCCCTCGTCGTCGTGGCAGGCGAGGATCACGGCAGACGTCTGTATTCGGTCAGGACGTATCAGGATGTCAGGGAATACCTCGCGTCTTCGGAACAGGCAAGGGATTTCATGTTCTTCCCGATCCATTTCCGTGACCAGAGAGTGGGCATGACCATATTACTGGAGCCGGCTTTTCTTTACGACCATTATCTGTTCTACGATTATCCCGTTCTCCGGCCCGGTACGCCTCACGGTGGACTATAGCGAAAAGACCAACCAGATTTCCCTCACCTTTACCGAGGAGGACCTTGATAGCAGCATCCTGGACATACAGCCCGATGATTCCCTCCCGCTCAAACTGGTGCGCGGCATCTGCTCCTCCTTCACCGAGCCCGTCCCCGGCCGCCTTCTGGCAAAGATCTTTTAATCTTTATGGAAGCGCAGGAGATTAGATTTCTCCCCTTCTCACTTTCAGAATCTGCAAGAATAGTTTCAGAATCTGCAAGAATCGCAGACAGGGGCCCCTTGCCTGTTGGTATTATGGGCAGAAGGTGGTAAATTAGTTTTTTAATGCTGCCAAGCGAATATTTATTTAGTTGTTTTAATAATATGAAAAAAGTATTTTTTGCCATCGCTATGGCGATGATGAGCATCTTCTTCGCAGGATGCGACAAAGGAAATGAAGTGGAACCGGATCGGGGTGTTGCCCAAAAGATTATCGGAAAATGGATAACCGCCGAGACGGACAGCAAGGTTATCCCCACCAATGAAAAAATCGTTTACGACATTGTCTCCACTACCGAGGCCTATGTGAGTCTTTCCCTTCAGGACAGACAAAGAGAAGAAATCCCTTGGCGTGATCGGCAAAAGGTGGATATAGAAATATTGGGCAATGACGTGACCCTCTCCCATAGTCCTAAGACCGGTATGACTGTGATAGTTGAACTCCACGTCAATGCCATTACAAGCACGACGATGATTGCCAAGCGCACCGTTACCATCCGGCAGGACGGCGGTCTGGTGAAGTCCGACGAGAACATGGTCCGCTACGAGAAACTGAATGTGGACTACAGCAAAGACATCTATGGCCTGTGGGAAGGCCGTATGATCAGCGAACAGTCTGAATACGACGACGGACAGGAGCACCGCTGGGAGTTCAAGGAAGATGGCACCTTCGTATTTTATCTCAAGAACAAGAAGGGCGTCTGGGAGAAGAAGGATGATGAGTACGCCCAGTACTTCGTAGCAGGAAACCTGCTCTGCACCCGCTGGAAGAATGCCGGCGAAGGCACCCAGGAGAACCGTGAATGGTGGGAAATTACCACCCTGGGCGTAAGCGAAATGGTATGGACCGCCCTGCGCGAGAAGGAAGACGGCAGCCAGTACACCGCCGCTTTCACTATGCAGAAGATGCTCGCTCCCTCGCAGGAAGAAATAGAGACCGCCATCATTGGCAAGTGGATGACTGCCAAGATTAATGGTGAGCCCTTCCTGACCAATGACAAGAGTGTGTACACTTTCCTCAACACCACGTCGGCCTATATGAGCGCCTCCGTAAACACCGATCCCGAACTGGGAGACCTGTGGCACGATCTTACCGAACTGGACGTGGACATCACCAGCAACGTGGTCACTCTTACCAACAAGCTGGACGAGCATAAGACGTTGAGCATCACGATGGTGATCAACTCCATCAACGCTCAAGAGATGCAGGCTGATGTATCTGCCACCCTGGAAGTGGACGGCTCAGCGGTTAACCCCATCTGCGACCATATCCTCTACGAAAAGGTAAAAGAGCATTACCGCAAGCCCATCCGGGGCATGTGGGAAGGCCGGAGAATCTCCGGTGGAACCACCGAGTATCACCGCTGGGAGTACCTCGAAGACGGCACCTACAACTACTACATCAAGGTAGGAGAGGACCAGTGGATTAAAGTGCAGGACGAATATGCCGATTACTTTGTGGATGGCCGCCTGCTCTGCACCCGCTGGAAGAACGCCGGCGAAGCCACCCAGGAAAACCGCGAATGGTGGGAGATCCGCAGCATCGAGAACGAGACCATGATCTGGACCGCCCTGCGTCAGAACGAACTGGGTGAGAGATATGTGGAGTCCTTTGCCATGACCAAGGTGGCTGTTCCCACCGAGGCTGAAATCCGGGAGCACATCATGCACAAGTGGATGGCTCAGAAGATTAACGGTGAGGTCGCGACCACCAATGAAAAGGCCGTCTTCACCTTCTTCTCCCGGATTAAGGCTACCATCAGCGCTTCGTTCAACAACATCCCCGGAGATGAAGGATGGGTGGTGATGCGCGATTATGATTACGAAATAGACGGTAACAAGATCACCCTCACCAGCAAGCCCGACGAGCATATCACCATGATTGATGAGATGATTGTGGGCACCATTGACGAGATGGAAATTCACTGCCTGTTCAGCCACAAGGAATACAAGGACGGCGAGTTGATCGCCCTCTATTCCCCGGTGAACCTCCAGCTGGAGAGAATTAAAACCCCGGCCAATTACCAGGCTCTCATCATGGGTACCTGGGAAGGACGCGTCACCAGCGAACATTCCCAGTATGACGACGGCAAGGACCATCGCTGGGAATTCTCCACCAACTTCGGTTATGTCTATTATGTGAAGGATGGCGCCGAATGGGTCCCCAGTTCCAATACCAAGAACGAGTACTTTGTAGACGGCCGCCTGCTCTGCACCCGCTGGATTGACGGCGGCAAAGAGTACCGCGAATGGTGGGAAATCATGTCCCTGGACGAGGAGACCATGATCTGGACCGCCCTGCGGAAGAATGATTCCGCCGAGGTGTATACCGCTTCCTTTGCCATGAAACGGGTGGCGGAATAACCACCAGAACCTGAAGACCGAGACCCCTGTACGTCTGACCACTCAGCGCACAGGGGTCTTTGGCCTGGGCATTTCGGCAAAAAATTGTATCTTTGCGCGGCGAGGAACAGAGAATGTGAACCTTATGGAGGCGCAAGAGTTACTTCAGGACATAGTCTTTGTCATCCTTTACGGGTGCGTAATGGGGCTGAGCATGGCGGCGGCACTTTATCTGCTGCTGCGGCGAAGCAATGCCATTGCGCCGGGGGTGACGCCTCCTTTGCGCCTGCGCCTGTGGGCGGCGGCCCTTATGGTGGAGAACGTGGTCAGCCACATTTTCTGGTTACTGTACTTCAGTCATCCTACGGTTAGTGGTTACATTCTTGTCTGCACCCAGGACGTCCTGCTGCTCATTCCCATCGTAGCCGGCTTTTTGCTGTCTATGCTGCAGGACCGGCATCGGTCCGTATGGCCGATGGTGGTGGCGCTGGTCCCTTCCATTGTTTTGTCGGCCTTGAGTATCATCCGCAATAACGAGGCCTTTATGGAGTGGATGCGCATTTATGTCGTTGTGGTCTTCGCGCTGTTCATGGTGTATATGTCCTTTTCGGTCCGGCGCTATGGACGCTGGCTCAGGGACAACTACGCCGACCTGGAGAACAAGGAGGTCTGGCAGAGTTTCCTAATCCTCGTCGTGCTTATTCTGTTATCCATTCTCTACCTCTTTACCTCGGAACAGAGCAAGGTCCTGATCTACCTTCTGGAATATGTCTGCATCGCCATTATGGGCCTACTGCTGTGGCGGGTGGAAACGCTGCAAGTGTTGAGCGAAAGCACCACGGCAGAGGAACCGGCCGGGGAGGAGACAGCGCCGGTACCGCAGGAACTCCTTGTCGATATGACCTCCCTCCTGAGAAAGAACTGCGAGGAGAAGCAGCTTTATCTGCAGCACAATCTCTCCCTTTCCCAGCTTGCCCTGGCCGTGGGCACAAACCATTATTACCTGAGCCAGTATTTCTCCCAGCAGGGGCTCACCTATAACGCTTACATCAACGGCCTTCGCATCGGCCATTTCATTAGCCTGTACCAGAAGGCGGTGGCCGAGGGGCGCGTATTCACCGCTCAGCAGCTGGCATCCGAAAGCGGTTACCGTAGCTACAGCACTTTCAGCGCAGCGTTCAAACAGCGCACCGGAAAGTCCGTTACGGCGTGGATGCGCGGCGCCGGAGAGTAAATCTCTCCTTCTTCCACTTTCAAAATCTGCAAAAGTAGTTTCAGAATCTGCAGGAATTGCAGACTAGACCGTTTTGCCTATGGCAAAATGGCCTGGGGTGTGGTAAATTTGTGTTTTATTAGTTAGTGCAAGAGTTTTACCATTCAACACAAAAAAACTGCGTATGAAAAAGATACCGGCATACCTTATGGCCAGCTTGTTGCTGGTGGTTGGTTGTGTCCAAGATGACCTTTCCTGGCGTGATCAGCTCAAAGCCGAAAAGGAACGGCAGGACCAAATGGCCAGCACCCTGGAGAAGCTCCAAAAGAGCGATACGCCCTTTATGCTGGTGATGGTGGAGAACCGACTGCACAACTAGGGCCAACTAATGGGAAAGTTTACTATATTTGTGTCACATGAATAATACTGTAACCATGAAAAGATTTTTACTTGTTTCGGCCCTTTTGCTAGCCTCCGTTTCCCTCTTTGCCGCCAAGCCCCTTAAGGTGACCAAGGGAAGCATGGATGTTTTTAAACAGGACGCTACGGCCACCTGGAACATAGATCTGTCCCAGGCCGTGTTCGTGAACAACGGAATCTTTGCCAAAGAGAATAAGGGAGACTTCAAAACCTGGTGTGAAGAAGACTACGACGAGCGCGTGCGCCTCATGAACGAAGCCTTCTTCGACGCCTTCAATATGTACACCACCGGTATGGAGCTGGTAAAAGAAGGGAAGGCCCCCTATCAGGTAATCCTGAAGGTGGACAAATTTGAACGTGCCCAGGGCCCCGGCGTCATGGGAAGTTGCTATATCAGTGTTTTCGGAACGCTGAGCCTCATTGACAATGCATCCGGTGAATCGGTTCTGGAGGTGGCTGTGAACAATGTGAAGGGAGACACGGACTTTGTGGAGACAGACCGTTTCCCTAAAACCATGACGTGGCTGTGCAGAGATTTGTTCAAACTGAAAAAGTAAGCTTATGAGAAAGTTGGCCTTCGCCCTGGTGGCCCTGTTTGCCATGGGCCCCTTTATGCCGGCAAACGCGGGTCCCGGCTTCAAGCCCAAGGATGTAGATGAATATCTCTTCTTCCAGCCTTGTGCCTGCATCGACATGTATTACACGGACGGAGGCTACTACAGCCAGCCACAGACAGACAAGGCTGCAGGTATAGTGGCCGATATCATTAACGTAGAACGTTTCCCGTTCTCGGATATGGTAGAGGCAGATTATTATGGAGACGGAGCCAATGCTGATGCCCTCAAATGGGCCAGGGTCCTTGCAGAGACCAAGCCCAAGGATGTTGGCCGCTTGAAAGTTCCCAAGTCCCTGATAGCCAAGTTGAATGAAAGTGAAGACCGCTATGGTGTGTTCATCTATACCTATGGTTATGTCACTTCGGTGGAAGCCTATGAAAAGGAAAAGCGGGACAAAGCCATCAGCCATGCCGTGGACGTTGTGGCAGAAGAGCTAACCGGTGTAAAGGGTCTTACCAACCCCTCCATGAACTACACGGCCGACATTCCTTACAATAACGAGATGCTGTGCGTGGTGATAGACAAGCAGGAGCGTAGCGTGGTATATTACAAGAAGCAACCTTCCCCCATGTTCAATTCCCATCCCACAGATTATGAGGACGTCAGCAAGATGCTGCACAAACTATTGAAAGACTTTATACAGAAATAACGGCTAAAAGCAAAGTTCCGTGGGAGGTTATCCGAAGAGCCTGCATAGCCTGAACATGAAGAATGGTAGATCTGATACACCTCGAAGCTGAGCACGGAAGGCTTTCATCTTGGAGTTGAGTGATTCTGCTGAAGCATTCGTTGAACGAGCGATGAAGTAGTTCAGGACGTTATCCTCCCTGGACTGATGGCATCCCTTGCCGACTTGACCTCACGTATAGTGCATCGATTGACGGTCTTGTACCAGCCGTGAAGCTTTTCCCCTCTGGTGTAAGCCATCTGCGGCGGACACATTTCAATTCCATCCCCATCCCCTATAAACAAAAAACCATCACAGGGTATTGTGACGGCTTTTTGTTTATATAGATCAGCCAAGAACTGAACACGATCACCCACCTCACTGACAAGAGCAAACTATCCAAAAACTTGCAAAATTTGTGACCATATATGCGACCAGTCAAAGTAAAAGGATAGAAAGCATTGGTAAAGAGAATAGAACGGCCTCTTTTCTTCATCTTCCCATTGCTGTATATTGCGCCACAACCTTCCCGTCACGAGACACAGCAAATCCCCGTCGACCGCTCCTATGGGTTATGCCGCTGATATATAAATGGGACCGACTATCTGAAACAAATATGTGCGGGGATGGTTATAAGGACTTTACAAGGTTTTCCATTGTGGTATCCCGGAGTCCATTTGGGAGCCGTTTTCATCGTCCGAATGTATGCGGCGGAAAGATATGTGTTTGGATTCCTCCCGATGTCATCTATATCAAGGATTTCCCCTTCTTCCGACAACAACACCCTTACCGTAACACGACCCGGTATCCTATAAGGTTCTTCCACTTCCATATGTTGGATTACCCAAAAGGAGAAATCTATGTCACTCCTGCCTGTGCTTGTACTACTTCTACCATTGAATATAGGTTTAGTTTGGCAAAGAAGATAAGGAACGGCATCTTGATAGAGAACCCAAGTACCATATCCGACTACTTCCTTTCTCACATCTTGAATCCACTGCTTACCATATTTGTCATCAAGCCATTCGAAGATGGTATAGTTGTAGAGTTTCATTTCTTGCGGGGAGCCGTCAATCACATCGCCGAAAACCTTGATTCCAATACCATACTTCTCCTTGAACAAGTTGTCTTGGCGTGAGTTAAGGATGAGTGAGGTTCCACAAGTAGCAACAAGTTCAGCCGTTCCGTTCTCAAGTGCTTTTTTTGCCGATTCGACCGAATACTTTTCAGAAACCGGAACACTTTCGGTTATGATTCTCGTGACTCCTTGTGCAAACGATACGGGAGAGACAACGAGTAGCAGCAGAAAGACAAGATATTGTAAATGAAGTAGTTTCATAATAGTTGACTTGTTCGATTGTCTGCAAATTCTATTCCTTCATGGACCTTGATGAAGTGATAATGCCCTCTCCGATAGAGTTCCCGCCCGTAAATGGATTGGGGTGGAGAGGCTACTGTTGTCAGGGGAGGTGGAGGAGACCGATAAAACCGAATTTACGGAATTGGGCAAAGGAATATTTGAGCGCTATTACCCGCATTTATTTCTCTCTCGTTGACTGCCCTAATAACATCAATAAATACAGCAATATCGAAGGATGCCTCTGAAAGGTTCTTACAATAAATAACGAGCGCTTCATCATCATTCAGTGCTACACTTGACATCCCTGCACTTGGCTGACGCATATATGACAGACAATCTATCATTGCATCCCAATTCATCCCATAAAAATCAGGGAAGCCCAATAGCTCTTTCATTTTTATGTTGAGAGACAGTTCTGTCATCCCAG